>NZ_UCNJ01000024.1 GCF_900473965.1 Synechococcus sp. UW179A
CATCGTTTGCGTAGGCACCAATGGCAACGATGCTGCCATCGCTGGAGAGAGAAACTCTGCGGCCGCTGTAATCGTTGGCAGCTTCTCCATCGATATCGCTACCGCGTTGATTCCAGCTGGAGCCGTCCCATTTGTAGATGCGCGTATGGCCCGAGTTGTAGCCATTGCCATCGTTATAGTAGGCACCAATGGCGACGGTGCTGCCATCGCTGGAGAGAGAAACGCTGCGGCCGCTGTAATCGTAGGCAGCTTCTCCATCGATATCGCTACCGCGTTGATTCCAGCTGGAGCCGTCCCATTTGTAGATGCGCGTATGGCCCGAGTTGTAGCCATTGCCATCGTTATTGAAGGCACCAATGGCGACGGTGCTGCCATCGCTGGAGAGAGAAACGCTGAAGCCGCTGTAATCGCCGGCAGCTTCTCCATCGATATCACTACCGCGTTGATTCCAAGAGGAGGAGGCTGAATCCCACTGGTAGATGCGCGTATGGCCCGAATTTGAGCCATTGCCATCGTTTGCGTAGGCACCAATGGCAACGATGCTGCCATCGCTGGAGAGAGAAACGCTGCGGCCGCTGTAATCGTTGGCAGCTTCTCCATCGATGTCGGGGCCGAGTTGGGTGAACGACACCGATCCGGCGAGTGAGGTGTCGGTGATGGTGACCGCCTCGTTGCCAAGACCTGAGATGCCCGAGGAGTCGTAGGCGGTCTTGAGGTCAGCGGCCGTGCCTGAGAGTGTGTTGACGGAACTGGCGTTCACGCTGCCGGATGTGTTGCCGTCGAGGGTGTTGAGAACCGAGACCGCGAGGCTGGTGTCGGTGATGGTGACGGCCTCATCGCCGAGGTTGCTGATGCCGGAGGAGGCGTAGGCAGTGTTCAGGTCTGCAGCTGTACCTGTGAGCGTGTTGATGGAATTGGCATTGACGGTGCCAGAGGTGTTGCCATCGAGAGTGTTGAGAACGGAAGCGGTGAGAGAGGTGTCAGTGAGGGTGACGGCCTCGTTGTTCAGTCCAGAGATGCCGCTTGATGTGTAGGCGGTGTTGAGGTCCGCGGCAGTGCCGGCAAGTGTGTTGATGGAGTTGGCATTGATGGTGCCCGATGTTCGTCCGTCGAGGGTGTTGAGAACGGAGGCTGTAAGCGAGGTATCGGTGAGGGTGATGGCCTCGTTGTTCAGTCCAGAGATGCCGGCTGAGGTGTAGGAGATGTTCAGGTCAGAGGCAGTACCGGAGAGTGTGTTGATGGAGGAGGCATTGATGGTGCCTGATGTACGTCCATCGAGCGTGTTGAGAACCGATGCAGCGAGTGAGGTGTCGGAGAGAGTGACGGCCTCATTGCCGAGGTTGCTGATACCACCGGCCGCATTCGAGGCATAGGCGGTGTTGATGTCAGTGGCCGTACCGGTGAGGGTGTTGATGGAGCTGGCATCAATGGTGCCGGATGTGTTGCCATCGAGTGTGTTGAGGACCGATGCGGCTAGAGAGGTGTCTGTGAGCGTGACGGGCTCATTGCCAAGGCCGGAAACACCGCTGGAGGCGTAGGCGGTGTTGAGATCTGATGCACTGCCCGTTAAAGAGGCAACGCCTGATGCATTGATTACCCTGCTGTTGGCCGCATCAATTGCGTTTAAAAGATCTGCCTGGATATTGGCGAACGTAAAGATGATTTCTTCGTCGCCTAGACCGCTGAAACCTCCAGATGTGTAAGCAGTTGCGATATCACTAATTGCACCAACGATTTGGGTGATATTTCCGCAGTCAATATTGACGGTTGTTTTGCTGTTTAAGGTATTTAATTCATCCGCATTGACGCGTGTATCGGTAATGGTGACGGCGTAGGCGTTGCTGGTTTCGGTGAGACCGGCGAGTGTGGCCATGTCTCCTTCGGAGATGGTGGCTGTGACGACACCGGATGTGTCGGCGGCGAGGCTGTTGGCCTGGGACGTGGAAGCGCTGCCGCTGTTGACATTGACCGCCTCATTGCCAAGGCCTGAGATGCCGGAGCCGTTGGCGGCGTAGGTGCTGATCAGATCAGCAGCAGTGCCAGAGAGCGTGTTGATGGAATTGGCATTGATGCTGCCTGTGGTGCGACCGTCGAGGGCATTGAGAACGGAGACGGCGAGTGAGCTGTCGGTGAGGGTGACGGCCTCATTACCGAGATTGCTGATGCCGCCTGATGTGTAGGCCGTGTTCAGGTCAGCTGCGCTGCCTGTGAGTGTGTTGA
Source organism: Synechococcus sp. UW179A (assembly GCF_900473965.1). NCBI lineage: Bacteria > Bacillati > Cyanobacteriota > Cyanophyceae > Synechococcales > Synechococcaceae > Synechococcus > Synechococcus sp. UW179A. The sequence goes on from NZ_UCNJ01000024.1 coordinate 2,221, forward strand.
TGGAGTTGGCATTGATGGCGCCTGAGGTGTTGCCGTCGAGGTCATTGAGAACGGAAACAGCGAGGCTGGTATCGGAGAGGGTGGCAGCTTCATTGCCGAGGCCGGAGATGGAGCCGTTGCCGTTGCCGGTGTAGGCGGTATTGAGGTCAGCGGCTGCACCGGTGAGGGTGGTGATGTTGCTGGCATTGATGGCAACAGTTGTTTTGCCGTCGAGTGTGTTGAGAGCCGCTGCCGCAACGCTGTTGTCGGTGATGGTGATGGTGTAGGCGTTACCGGTTTCGGTGAGCCCGGCGAGTGTGTCCATGTCGCCATCGGAGATGGTGGCGGTGACCACACCAGACGTGGCGGCGGCGAGGTCGTTGGCCTGGGAGGTGGATGCGGAGCCGCTGTTGACGTTGACGGCAGTAGCGCCAAGGTTGTTGATGCCACCTGATGCGAAGGCGGTGATGAGGTCTGTTGCTGCACCGGTGAGGGTGTTGATCGAGTTGGCATTGATGGTGCCTGAGGTGCGACCGTCGAGGGCATTGAGAACGGAGACGGCGAGGGTCGTGTCGGTGAGGGTGACGGCTTCGTTGGCCAGGCCTGAGATGCCACCGGAGTCGTAAGCGTTGATCAGAGCAGAGGCTGTACCGGTGAGTGTGTTGATGGAGGAGGCATTGATGGTGCCTGATGTGTTGCCGTCGAGGTCGTTGAGAACGGAGACAGCGAGGCTGGTGTCGGAAAGAGTGACGGCCTCGTTGTTGAGACCAGAGATGGAGCCGTTGGCGTTGGCGGTGTAAGCGGTGTTGAGGTCAGCGGCTGCACCGGTGAGTGTGGTGATGTTGCTGGCGTTGATGGCAACGGAGGTTTTGCCATCGAGAGTGTTGAGAGCAGCAGCGGCAACGTTGTTGTCGGTGACGGTGATGGTGTAGGCGTTACCGGTTTCAGTCAGTCCGGCGAGTGTGGCCATGTCGCCATCGGAGATGGTGGCGGTGACGACAGCGGATGTATCGGCAGCGAGGGCATTGGCCTGTGAGGTGGAAGCGGTGCCGCTGTTGACATTGACGGCTTCATTGCCCAGGCCGTTGATGCCACCAGAGTCGTAAGCGCTGATCAGATCAGCGGCGCTGCCTGAGAGTGTGTTGATGGAGCTGGCATTGATGGCACCTGAGGTGCGTCCGTCGAGGTCGTTGAGAACGGAGACAGCGAGAGTCGTGTCGTTGAGCGTGACGGCCTCATTGTTCAGTCCAGAGATGCCGGCTGAGGTGTAGGCGGTGTTGAGGTCTGCGGCGCTGCCGGTGAGCGTGTTGACGGAGCCGGCATTGATGGTGCCTGAGGTGCGTCCATCGAGGTCGTTGAGAACGGAGACGGCGAGGGTCGTGTCGGAGAGAGTGACGGCCTCGTTGCTCAGTCCAGAGATGCCGCTTGCTGTGTAGGCGGTGTTGAGGTCAGCGGCCGTGCCTGTGAGTGTGTTGATGGAACCAGCATTGATGGTGCCGGAGGTGTTGCCATCGAGGATGTTGAGGACGGAGACGGCGAGTGAGCTGTCGGTGAGAGTGACGGCCTCGTTGTTCAGTCCAGAGATGCCGGAGCCATTGGCGGCGTAGGCGGTGTTGAGGTCTGCAGCTGTACCGGTGAGGGTGGTGATATTGCCGGCATTGATGGTGCCGGAGGTATTGCTATTGAGGTCGTTGAGGACGGAGACGGCGAGAGATGTGTCCGAGAGGGTGGCAGCTTCATTGCCGAGCCCTGTGATGGAGCCGTTGCCGTTGGCGGTGTAGGCGGTGTTGAGATCAGCTGCAGCACCGGTGAGTGTGTTGATGTTGCTGGCATTGATGGCAACGGAGGTTTTGCCGTCGAGGGTGTTGAGAGCTGATGCAGCAACACTGTTGTCGGTGATGGTGATGGTGTAGGCGTTGCTGGTTTCGGTGAGCCCGGCGAGTGTGGCCATGTCGCCATCAGAGATGGTGGCGGTGACGACAGCGGATGTGGCAGCAGCGAGGTTGTTGGCCTGGGAGGTGGAAGCGCTGCCGCTGCTGACATTGACCGTTTCATTGCCAAGGCCAGAGATGCCGGAGCCATTGGCGGCGTAGGCGGTGATCAGGTCAGCAGCTGTACCTGAGAGGGAATTGATGGAGCCGGCATTGATGGTGCCGGATGTATTGCTATTGAGATCGTTGAGAACGGAGACGGCGAGGGATGAGTCCGAGAGGGTGGCTGCTTCATTGCCGAGACCAGAGATGGATCCGTTGCCGTTGGCGGTGTAGGCGGTGTTGAGGTCTGCTGCTGCACCGGTGAGTGTGGTGATGTTGCTGGCATTGATGGCAACGGAGGTTTTGCCATCGAGCGTGTTGAGAGCTGATGCAGCAACGGATGTATCTGTGATGGTGATGGTGTAGGCGTTACCGGTTTCGGTGATGCCGGCGAGTGTGGCCATGTCACCATCGGAGATGGTGGCGGTGACGACAGCGGACGTGGCGGCAGCGAGGGCATTGGCCTGTGAGGTGGAAGCGCTGCCGCTGTTGACATTGACGGCTTCATTGCCAAGACCGTTGATGGAGCCGTTGCTGTTGGCGGTGTAGGCGCTGATCAGATCAGCAGCGCTGCCTGAGAGTGTGGTGATGGCATTGGCATTGATGGCAACGGAGGTTTTGCCGTCGAGGGCGTTGAGAGCAGCAGCAGCAACACTGTTGTCGGTGATGGTGATGGAGTAGGCGTTGCCGGTTTCGCTGAGCCCGGCGAGTGTGGCCATGTCGCCATCGGAGATGGTGGCGGTGACGACAGCGGATGTATCGGCAGCGAGGGCATTGGCCTGTGAGGTGGAAGCGGTGCCGCTGTTGACATTGACGGCTTCATTGCCCAGGCCGTTGATGCCACCAGAGTCGTAAGCGCTGATCAGATCAGCGGCGCTGCCTGAGAGTGTGTTGATGGAGCTGGCATTGATGGCACCTGAGGTGCGTCCGTCGAGGTCGTTGAGAACGGAGACGGCGAGGGTCGTATCGGAGAGAGTGATGGCCTCATTGTTCAGTCCAGAGATGCCGGCTGAGGTGTAAGCGGTGTTGAGGTCAGCTGCTGCGCCGGTGAGCGTGTTGATGGAGGAGGCATTGATGGTGCCGGAGGTGCGTCCATCGAGGATGTTGAGAACGGAGACGGCGAGCGAGCTGTCGGAGAGGGTGACGGCCTCATTGCCGAGATTGCTGATGCCGCCTGATGTGTAGGCGGTGTTGAGATCAGCGGCGCTGCCGGTGAGCGTGTTGATGGTGTTGGCGTTGACTGTGCCTGATGTGTTGCCGTCGAGGTCGTTGAGAACGGAAACAGCGAGGGTTGTGTCCGAGAGGGTGGCTGCTTCATTGCCGAGCCCAGAGATGGAGCCGTTGCCATTGGCGGTGTAGGCGGTGTTGAGATCTGCTGCTGCACCGGTGAGTGTGGTGATGTTGCTGGAGTTGATGGCAACGGAGGTTTTGCCATCGAGTGTGTTGAGAGCAGCAGCGGCAACGCTGTTGTCGGTGACGGTGATGGTGTAGGCGTTACCGGTTTCGGTGATGCCGGCGAGAGTGGCCATGTCGCCGTCGGAGATGGTGGCGGTGACCACGCCGGATGTGGCGGCAGCGAGGGCATTGGCCTGGGACGTGGAAGCGGTGCCGCTGTTGACATTGACGGCTTCATTGCCGAGGCCAGAGATGGAGCCGTTGCTGTTGGCTGTGAAGGTGGTGATCAGATCAGCAGCGTTGCCTGAAAGTGTGGTGATGTTGCTGGCGTTGATGGCAACGGAGGTTTTGCCATCGAGAGTGTTGAGAGCAGCAGCGGCAACGTTGTTGTCGGTGACGGTGATGGTGTAGGCGTTACCGGTTTCAGTCAGTCCGGCGAGTGTGGCCATGTCGCCATCGGAGATGGTGGCGGTGACGACAGCGGATGTATCGGCAGCGAGGGCATTGGCCTGTGAGGTGGAAGCGGTGCCGCTGTTGACATTGACGGCTTCATTGCCCAGGCCGTTGATGCCACCAGAGTCGTAAGCGCTGATCAGATCAGCAGCGCTGCCTGAGAGTGTGGTGATGTTGCTGGCGTTGATGGCAACGGAGGTTTTGCCGTCGAGGGCATTGAGAGCAGCGGCCGCAACGCTGTTATCGGTGATGGTGATGGAGTAGGCGTTACCGGTTTCGGTGAGACCGGCGAGAGTGGCCATGTCGCCATCGGAGATGGTGGTGGTGACGACAGCGGATGTGTCGGCAGCGAGGGCATTGGCCTGTGAGGTGGAAGCGGTGCCGCTGTTGACGTTGACGGCTTCATTGCCAAGGCCTGAGATGCCACCGGAGTCGTAAGCGTTGATCAGAGCAGAGGCTGTACCGGTGAGTGTGTTGATGGAGGAGGCATTGATGGTGCCTGATGTGTTGCCGTCGAGGTCGTTGAGAACGGAGACAGCGAGGCTGGTGTCGGAAAGAGTGACGGCCTCGTTGTTGAGACCAGAGATGGAGCCGTTGGCGTTGGCGGTGTAAGCGGTGTTGAGGTCAGCGGCTGCACCGCTGAGGGTGGTGATGTTGCTGGCGTTGATGGTGCCTGAGGTGTTGCCGTCGAGGTCGTTGAGAACGGAGACGGCGAGGGCCGTGTCGGAGAGAGTGACGGCCTCATTGCCGAGATTGCTGATGCCGCCTGATGTGTAAGCGGTGTTCAGATCAGCCGCTGTACCGGTGAGCGTGTTGATGGTGCCCGCATCGATGCTGCCTGAGGTGCGTCCGTCAAGGATGTTGAGAACGGAAACAGCGAGGGAGGTATCAGAGAGGGTGGCAGCTTCGTTGCCGAGACCAGAGATGGAGCCGTTGCCGTTGGCGGTGTAAGCGGTGTTGAGGTCAGCGGCTGCACCTGTGAGGGTGGTGATGTTGCTGGCATTGATGGAAACAGTTGTTTTGCCGTTGAGTGTGTTGAGAGCTGATGCAGCAACGGATGTATCCGTGATGGTGATGGTGTAGGCGTTACCGGTTTCACTGAGACCGGCGAGTGTGGCCATGTCGCCATCGGAGATGGTGGCGGTGACAACTGCCGATGTGGCAGCCGAGAGCGTGTTGGCTTGCGCTGTGGTGACGGTCCCACTGCTGACGGAGATGGCCTCGTCGTTCAGGCCAGAGATGCCGCTTGATGCGTAAGCGGTGATCAGATCAGCGGCGTTGCCTGAGAGTGTGTTGATCGATCCGGCATTGATGGTGCCTGAGGTGTGTCCGTCGAGCGCGTTGAGAATGGATGCTGCGAGGGATGTATCCGTGAGTGTGATGGCCTCGTCGCTGAGCCCAGAAATTCCGGCTGAGGTGTAGGCCGTGTTGAGGTCAGCGGCTGCACCGCTGAGGGTGTCGATGGAGCTGGCATTGATGGTGCCGGAGGTGTTGCTGTCGAGCGTGTTGAGGACTGAGGCTGAGAGCGACGTGTCGGAGAGGGTGACGGCTTCGTTATTGAGACCGGAGATGCCACTGGATGCGTAGGCGGTGTTCAGATCAGCGGCTGCACCGGTGAGGGTGGTGATGTTGCTGGCGTTGATGGTGGTGTCTGTTTTCCCGTCCAGGGTGTTGAGAGCAGCAGCAGCAACGGATGTGTCGGTGATGGTGATGCTTAAGTTGTGTCCGCTCTCACTGATTCCTGCCAATGTGGCCATATCTCCGTTGGAGATTGTGGCCGTCAGGCTTCGGCTGCCATGCGAAATTAATCCTGAAAGAGTATTGGCTTCTGCAACAGTGATTGACCCGCTTGCTGTGAAGCTGCAATTGCTGCCTAAGCCAGAAATCGTTCCGGCAGTTTCGGCCGCATACGTTGAAATAATGCTTGCATAAGTTCCGGTGAGCCTCGTTATTCGTGCTGCATTGATCGTGACAGTCGTCAACGCATCAATACTTAAAAGATCAGTGGTGGCAACGGTTCTATCACGTATGAAAATTGAGTAAGCATTGCCTGTGCCGTTAAGTGTCAGGGCGTTGGAAACAAGCAGAGCGCTGGTTCCATTTGAGTCTGTCACTGTTGCAGTAACGACTCCCGACGTGTGGCCATTCAGGGTGTTTGCTTCTGAAGCGCGAATCCGGTTGTTAACAGTGATCGCTTCATTGCCCAGGCCTGTGATTGCGCCACTGCCTGCTGCTGTGTACGCAGTGTTGAGTGAGTCGTAGTCATCACTTGTCAGCGTATTGATGCTGCTGGCATCGATGGCGCCGGAGGTGTTGCCGTCGAGGTCGTTGAGAACGGAAACAGCGAGGGTTGTGTCAGAGAGGGTGGCAGCTTCGTTGCCGAGCCCGGTGATGGATCCGTTGCCGTTGGCGGTGTAGGCGGTGTTGAGGTCAGCTGCTGCACCGGTGAGGGTGGTGATGTTGCTGGCATTGATGGCAACAGTTGTTTTGCCATCGAGGGTGTTGAGAGGTGATGCCGCAACGGATGTGTCCGTGATGGTGATGGAGTAGGCGTTACCGGTTTCGGTGAGTCCGGCGAGAGTGGCCATGTCGCCATCGGAGATGGTGGCGGTGACCACGCCGGATGTGGCGGCAGCGAGGGCATTGGCCTGGGACGTGGAAGCACTGCCGCTGTTGACATTGACCGCTTCATTGCCGAGACCGGAGATGGAGCCGTTGCTGTTGGCTGTGAAGGTGGTGATCAGATCAGCAGCAGTGCCGGTGAGCGTGTTGATCGATCCGGCGTTGATGGCGCCGGATGTGTTGCCATCGAGGTCGTTGAGGACCGATGCGTTGAGGGTCGAGTCGGAGAGGGTGATGGCCTCGTTGGCCAGGCCTGAGATGCCTGAGGAGGCGTAAGCGGTATTGAGATCTGCGGCTGTGCCTGTGAGGGTGTTGATGGAGCTGGCATTGATGGCGCCGGTTGTATTGCTATCGAGCGTGTTGAGAACGGAGACAGCGAGGGATGTGTCAGAGAGGGTGGCTGCTTCATTGCCCAGCCCCGTGATGGAGCCGTTGCCGTTGGCGGTGTAGGCGGTGTTGAGGTCAGCGGCTGCACCGGTGAGCGTGGTGATGTGGCTGGCATTGATGGCAACAGTGGTTTTGCTGTCGAGTGTGTTGAGAGCAGCGGCAGCAACACTGTTGTCGGTGATGGTGATGGTGTAGGCGTTGCCGGTTTCGGTGAGCCCGGCGAGTGTGCTCATGTCGCCATCGGAGAGGGTGGCGGTGACGACAGCGGACGTGTCGGCGGCGAGGGCATTGGCCTGTGAGGTGGAAGCGGTGCCGCTGTTGACGTTGACGGCTTCATTGCCAAGGCCACTGATGCCGCCAGAGTCGTAAGCAGTGATCAGATCAGCGGCGCTGCCTGAGAGTGTGTTGATGGAATTGGCATTGATGGTGCCTGAGGTGTTGCCGTCAAGGTCGTTGAGAACGGAAACGGCGAGGGTTGTGTCCGAGAGGGTGGCTGCTTCATTGCCGAGCCCGTTGATGGAGCCGTTGCCATTGGCGGTGTAAGCGGTGTTGAGGTCAGCTGCTGCGCCGGTGAGGGTGGTGATGTTGCTGGCATTGATGGCAACGGAGGTTTTGCCGTCGAGGGCGTTGAGAGCAGCAGCAGCAACACTGTTGTCGGTGATGGTGATGGAGTAGGCGTTGCCGGTTTCGCTGAGCCCGGCGAGTGTGGCCATGTCGCCATCGGAGATGGTGGCGGTGACGACAGCGGATGTATCGGCAGCGAGGGCATTGGCCTGTGAGGTGGAAGCGGTGCCGCTGTTGACATTGACGGCTTCATTGCCCAGGCCGTTGATGCCACCAGAGTCGTAAGCGCTGATCAGATCAGCGGCGCTGCCTGAGAGTGTGTTGATGGAGCTGGCATTGATGGCACCTGAGGTGCGTCCGTCGAGGGCGTTGAGAACGGAGGCGTTGAGAGAGGTGTCGTTGAGGGTGACGGCCTCGTTGCCGAGATTGCTGATACCGCTTGATGTGTAAGCGGTGTTGAGATCAGCAGCTGCACCGGTGAGTGTGGTGATGTTGCTGGCATTGATGGCAACAGTGGTTTTGCCGTCCAGGGTGTTGAGCGCCGATACCGCGACCGATGCGTCGCTGATGGTGATCGAGTAAGCGTTGCCGGTTTCTGTGAGCCCAGCCAGGGTTGCGAGATCGCCATCGGAGAGGGTGGCGGTGACAACGCCGGAGGTGGCAGCAGCGAGGTTGTTCGCCTGTGATGTGGAGACAGCTTCGGAGATGGAGACAGCTTCATTGCCAAGACCAGAGATGGAACCGTTGCTGTTAGCCGTGAAGGCGGTGTTCAGATCGGCATAGCTGCCTGCGAGGGCATTGATGGAGGAGGCATTGATGGTTCCTGAGGTGTGGCCATCAAGGATGTTGAGAACGGAGACGGCGAGGGTCGTGTCGTTGAGAGTGACGGCCTCATTGTTCAGACCAGAGATGCCGGCTGAGGTGTAAGCGGTGTTCAGATCAGCGGCTGCGCCGGTGAGCGTGTTGATGGAGGAGGCATTGATGGTGCCTGAGGTGTGGCCATCAAGGATGTTGATGACGGAGACAGCGAGGCTGGTGTCGGAGAGGGTGATGGCCTCGTCGCCGAGATTGTTGATGCCGGAGGAGCCGTAGGCGGTATTGAGATCAGCGGCTGCACCCGTAAGCGTGTTGATAGAGGAGGCATTGATGGCACCGGAGGTGTGTCCGTCTAAGGAGTTGAGAACGGAAACAGCGAGGCTGGTGTCGGAGAGAGTGATGGCCTCATTGCCGAGATTGTTGATGCCGGAGGAGCCGTAGGCCGTGTTCAGATCTGCCGCTGCACCGCTGAGTGTGTTGATGGAGGAGGCATTGATGGTGCCTGAGGTGTGGCCATCAAGGATGTTGAGGACGGAGACGGCGAGTGATGTATCGGCGAGGGTGATGGCCTCGTTGCCGAGATTGTTGATGCCAGAGGAGCCGTAGGCGGTATTGAGATCAGCGGCTGTACCAGTGAGTGTGTTGATGGAGGAGGCATTGATGGTTCCTGAGGTGTGGCCATCAAGGATGTTGAGGACGGAGACGGCGAGGCTGGTGTCGTTGAGAGTGACGGCCTCATTGCCGAGATTGTTGATGCCGGAGGAGCCATAGGCGGTATTGAGATCAACCGCTGCGCCGGTGAGCGTGTTGATGGAGGAGGCATTGATGGCACCGGAGGTGTGTCCGTCGAGCGTGTTGAGAACGGAGGCGGCGAGGCTGGTATCGGAGAGGGTGATGGCCTCGTCGCCGAGATTGCTGATGCCGCCAGAGGCGTAAGCGGTATTGAAATCAGCGGCTGCACCCGTAAGCGTGTTGATAGAGGAGGCATTGATGGCACCGGAGGTGCGTCCATCGAGGGCGTTAAGAACCGAGACGGCGAGGCTGGTATCGGAGAGGGTGACGGCCTCATTGCCGAGATTGCTGATGCCGCCTGAGGTGTAGGCGGTGTTCAGATCAGCGGCTGCACCGGTGAGTGTGTTGATGGAGGAGGCATTGATAGTGCCTGAGGTATGGCCATCGAGGATGTTGAGGACGGAGACGGCGAGGGAGGTATCGGCGAGGGTGGCCGCTTCATTGCCGAGATTGTTGATGCCGCCAGATGTGTATGCGGTATTGAGATCAGCCGCTGCGCCGGTGAGCGTGTTGATGGAGGAGGCGTTGATGGCACCGGAGGTGTGTCCGTCGAGTGAGTTGAGAACGGAAACAGCGAGGCTGGTATCAGAAAGGGTGATGGCCTCATTGCCGAGATTGTTGATGCCGCCAGATGTGTATGCGGTGTTCAGATCAGCCGCTGCGCCGGTGAGCGTGTTGATGGAGGAGGCGTTGATGGCACCGGAGGTGTGTCCATCAAGGGCATTCAGAACGGACACGGCGAGGGACGTGTCGGAGAGGGTTATGGCCTCGTCGCCGAGATTGTTGATGCCGCCTGATGTGTAAGCGGTGTTCAGATCAGCGGCTGCACCGGTGAACGTGGTGATGTTGCTGGCATTGATGGCAACAGTGGTTTTGCCATCGAGCGTGTTGAGAGCTGATGCAGCAACGGATGTGTCCGTGATGGTGATGGTGTAGGCGTTACCGGTTTCGCTCAGACCGGCGAGGGTGGCCATGTCGCCATCGGAGAGGGTGGCGGTGACCACGCCTGATGTATCGGCAGCGAGGGCATTGGCCTGGGAGGTAGACGCGCTGCCGCTGTTGACGTTGACCGCTTCATTGCCAAGGCCGTTGATGCCGCCTGATGCGTAGGCCGTGATCAGATCAGCAGCAGTGCCGGTGATCGTGTTGATGGAGTTGGCATTGATGCTGCCGGAGGTGTTGCCATCGAGGGTATTGAGGACCGAGGCAGCGAGGGATGAGTCAGTGAGCGTGATCGCTTCGTTGTTCAGACCTGAGAGCCCCGATGAGGCGTAGGCGGTGTTGAGGTCAGCGGCTGCGCCTGAGAGTGTGGTGATGTTGTTGGCATTGATGGCAACGGAGGTTTTGCCGTCCAGTGTGTTGAGAGCAGCTGCAGCAACGCTGTTATCGGTGATGGTGATGGTGTAGGCATTACCGGTTTCACTGAGACCGGCGAGTGTGGCCATGTCGCCATCGGAGACGGTTGCGGTGACGACACCGGAGGTGGCAGCAGCCAGGGTGTTGGCTTGAGAGGTGGTGACAGCTCCGGAGACGGAGATGGCTTCATTGCCAAGACCAGAGATGGAACCGTTGCTGTTAGCTGTGAAGGCAGTGTTGAGATCGGCGTAGCTGCCTGAGAGCGTCGTGACATTGCTGGCATTGATGGCAACGGAGGTTTTGCCATCGAGGCTGTTGAGAGCAGATGCCGCTACCGAGGCATCGCTGACTGTGATGGTGTAGGCGTTGCCGGTTTCGGTGATGCCGGCGAGGGTGGCCATGTCGCCATCGGAGAGGGTGGCGGTAACCACACCGGAGGTGGAAGCAGCGAGGTTGTTGGCCTGGGCGGTGGAAGTGGTGCCGCTGTTGACGTTGATGGCTTCATTGCCAAGACCAGAGATGGAACCGTTGCTGTTAGCTGTGAAGGCGGTGTTGAGATCGGCGTAGCTGCCTGAGAGCGTGGTGATGTTGCTGGCATTGATGGCAACGGAGGTTTTGCCATCGAGTGTGTTGAGAGCAGCTGCAGCGACGCTGTTATCGGTGATGGTGATGGCGTAAGCGTTACCGGTTTCCGTGAGACTGGCAAGAGTGGCCATGTCGCCATCGGAGATGTTGGCGGTGACCACACCGGATGTGTCGGCCGCAAGGCTGTTGGCCTGGGCGGTGGAAGCGCTGCCGCTGTTGACGTTGACCGTTTCATTGCCCAGGCCGGTGATGCCACCTGAGTCGTAAGCGGTGATCAGATCAGCTGCGCTGCCTGAGAGGGAATTGATGGAGCTGGCATTGATGGCACCCGAGGTGCGTCCGTCGAGGATGTTGAGAACGGAAACGGCGAGGGATGTATCGGAGAGGGTGACGGCTTCATTTCCGAGATTGCTTATGCCGCCTGATGTGTAGGCGGTGTTGAGGTCAGCAGCGCTACCGGTGAGCGTGTTGATGGAGGAGGCATTGATGGCACCTGATGTGCGTCCATCGAGTGTGTTGAGAACGGAGACGGCGATGCTGGTGTCGGAGAGAGTGACGGCTTCATTGCCAAGATTGCTGATGCCGCCTGATGTGTAGGCGGTGTTCAGATCTGCGGCGCTACCGGTGAGTGTGTTGATGGAGGAGGCATTGATAGTGCCTGAGGTATGGCCATCGAGGATGTTGAGAACGGAAGCAGCGAGGCTGGTGTCGGAGAGGGTGACGGCCTCGTTGCCGAGATTGCTGATGCCACTTGATGCGTATGCGCTGTTGAGGTCTGCTGCAGCACCTGTCAACGTGGTGATGTTGCTGGCATTGATGGCAACGGAGGTTTTGCCATCGAGTGTGTTGAGAGCAGCGGCAGCAACGCCGTTGTCGGTGATGGTGATGGTGTAGGCGTTGCCGGTTTCGCTGAGACCGGCAAGGGTGGCCATGTCGCCATCGGAGATGGTGGCGGTGACTACGCCGGATGTGTCAGCAGCGAGGGCATTAGCCTGGGATGTTGAAGCGCTGCCGCTGTTGACGTTGACCGCTTCATTGCCAAGGCCAGTGATACCACCAGAGTCGTAGGCGGTGATCAGGTTTGCTGCGTTGCCAGTGAGTGTGTTGATGTTGCTGGCATCGATGGCGCCTGATGTATTGCCATCAAGGGTGTTGAGGACGGCGACGGCGAGGCTGGTGTCGGAGAGGGTGGCAGCTTCATTGCCGAGGCCGGTGATGCTGGAGCCATTGGCGGTGTAGGCGGTGTTGAGGTCTGCGGCTGCACCTGTGAGTGTGTTGATGTTGCTGGCATTGATGGCAACGGAGGTTTTGCCGTCGAGTGTGTTGAGAGCAGCTGCGGCAACACTGTTGTCGGTGATGGTGATGGTGTAGGCGTTGCCGGTTTCGCTGAGCCCGGCGAGAGTGGCCATGTCGCCATCGGCGAGGGTGGCGGTGACCACACCGGATGTAGCGGCAGCGAGGTTGTTGGCCTGGGCGGTGGAAGCGGTACCACTGTTGACGTTGACGGCTTCATTGCCAAGACCTGTGATTTCTCCTGATGCGTAGGCGGTGATCAGGTTTGCGGCGTTGCCTGAAAGCGTGTTGATGGAGCTGGCATTGATGCTGCCGGAGGTGTGGCCATCGAGGGTGTTGAGGACGGATGCGGCAAGGGTGGTGTCGGAAAGGCTGATGGCCTCGTTGGCCAGACCTGAGATCCCAGCTGAGGCGTAAGCGGTGTTGAGATCTGCTGCAGCACCAGAGAGGGTGTTGATGGAGTTGGCATTGATGGTGCCGGAGGTGTGGCCATCGAGGGTGTTGAGGACGGAGACGGCGAGGCTGGTGTCGGAGAGGGTGATGGCCTCATTGTTGAGGCCAGAGATGGAGCCGTTGCCGTTGGCGGTGTAAGCGGTGTTGAGGTCAGCTGCTGCACCGGTGAGGGTGGTGATGTTGCTGGCGTTGATGGCGACAGTGGTTTTGCCGTCGAGCGTGTTGAGAGCAGTTGCCGCAACGCTGTTGTCGGTGATGGTGATGGTGTAGGCGTTACCGGTTTCGCTGAGACCGGCGAGTGTTGCTATGTCGCCATCGGAGAGGGTGGCGGTGACCACGCCGGATGTATCGGCGGCGAGGGCATTGGCTTGGGACGTGGAAGCGGTGCCGCTGTTGACGTTGATGGCTTCATTGCCCAGGCCACTGATGCCACCAGAGTCGTAGGCGGTGATCAGATCAGCGGCGCTGCCTGAGACTGTGGTGATGTTGCTGGCATTAATGGCAACGGAGGTTTTGCCATCGAGGGTGTTGAGAGCAGCTGCGGCAACACTGTTGTCGGTGATAGTGATGGAGTAGGCGTTACCGGTTTCAGTCAGTCCAGCAAGGGTGGCCATGTCTCCATCAGAGATGGTGGCGGTGACCACACCGGATGTGTCGGCGGCGAGGACATTGGCCTGTGAGGTGGAAGCGGTGCCGCTGTTGACATTGACGGCTTCATTGCCAAGTCCGGTGATGCCACCAGAGTCGTAAGCAGTGATCAGATCAGCAGCGCTGCCGGTGAGCGTGTTGATGGAATTAGCATTGATGGTGCCTGAGGTGCGACCGTCGAGGGCGTTGAGAACGGAAGCAGCGAGCGAGGTATCCGTGAGGGTGACGGCCTCATTGCCAAGATTGCTGATGCCGCCTGATGTGTAAGCGGTATTGAGGTCAGCACCAGTGCCTGAGAGCGTCGTGATGGAGTTGGCATTGATGGCGCCAGAGGTGCGTCCATCCAGTGTGTTGAGAACAGAGACGGCAAGGCTGGTGTCAGAGATGATGACGGCCTCGTTGCCGAGATTGCTGATGCCTCCTGATGCATAGGCGGTAATCAGGTCGGCGCTGCTACCGGTGAGCGTGTTGATGGAGGAGGCATTGATGGTGCCGGAGGTTTTGCCGTCCAGAGTGTTGAGAGAAACAACGGCCAGGGATGTGTCTTCAAGGGTGTGTGCTTCATCGCCAAGCCCTGTCAGATTGGGCAAGTTGTACAGGTAATTGATGTCTGCAAAACTGCCTTGAATCGTGCTGACAAAAGCTGCATCAAGGCTTCCGCCATTGAGGTTCCAGGTATTGATTAGATTGTTTGCGGTAACTAAAGACATGGCATCTATTCCCTCGCTTTATTGCTTCAACAGGCAAAGTGACGGATTGCCTGGATTTTTTGAAAAGAATGCTGCCCAGTCACAAGAATATAGTTTGGATGTGATATCAATAAACGTTTTGGCTATAAAAATATTGGCGTGAATTAATTTTGGCTCAAAACAGAAACTGAATTGATCTTTAGGTGAAGGCGAAACGTCGGTCTCAATAAAATTGGTTGTTGTAGTCGCGCACCCAAAAATGACTAATTCATGATTTAATGTCGATCCTTTTTCTCTGGTCGACATTGTTTGTGACAGACGTTTGACTGGCCTTTCGGCGGCACCAGATTCTTCAGTAATCGTGGTGGCGGTCACGTCTGGAGCAACTCAGGAAACCCTCAGGAAATTCTGGGAGAAAATCCATTCAACCCAAGACTAACGTGATCCCAAAAGTGCGGGATTTTTTCAATCCCTGATCGTTCTGGCTTCAGTCGTATTGCGGCTGCGACTCAGCGTTGTTTGGGGTTGTTCGCCGTACTGCTGCTGGTATCGCTTTGCAAAGTGGCTGCGGCTGGCAAACCCCATGGCGGATGCAATGGCTCCGACTCCAGTCAGCCCCAGCTCGAGGCGCCGGCTTGGATCGAGCAGCAGTTGGCGAACCCGGTCCATGCGGATGAATCGCTGTAGCTCCAGAGGGGTGCAATCGAAGTGTTCCCTGGCTCCTTTAAACAGTGATGTCCGTGATTGATGCAGCTCGGCTGAGAGCTCATTCATAGATAAAGACTTGCTTCCGTTCTTTGCACACCAGTGCAGCAATCGGATCGCTGCTTGATGCCGAGCCTCCCGTGTGGAGATGGGCATGGTTTGACTGTTTTGCGCTTCAAAGCAGCGAATCAAGGTGTCGATGAGCTGATCGGGTTCTTCGGGTTTCCAGGTGTCCTGATCTCGTTCCACCAGATTGTTGAGTTGCTGCTGCAGGCGGCGTCGCAGTTCCGCCTGCACTTCCAGCTGATTGGTGCTCTCCCAGCGTTTCAGCATCAGCGGTCCACCTCCATGCTGTGCATGGCGTTCCAGCAAGGCTTCCTTGCCGATCACCAAGGTTGCCAATGTTGCCCGGGCAGGCACGCTGAGATCGAAATCGCTCAGAGATCGGTTGTAGCCCATCAATCCTGGCCAAGGCATGGGAATTCCCTGGGCGCGGTAAGGCTGATCCGCCATGGCGTCCGTCAATGGAATGGCCAGCGTGCAGGGCTTGGGCCGCCGCATCCCACTGAGAAATAGGTTCTGGTTGGTTTCGAGCACATTGAAGCGGTAGCTCCCCAGCACAAAAACGCGTACTCGCCCATGCAGAGGACCCGGACTGAGCTGAACGGCGACCAGATCGGGGGACAGTGGGTGAAACAGCTCTTGCAGTTCTGCACAAGTCTGAAACCGTGCATCCAGCCGCTTCAATGAGCTTTTGTTGGTGTGCTTGATCACGGTTGCACCCTTAACGAGCTCTCAGGCTTTGTTCTGCTCTTATCGATCTCCGGCTGGAGGCTTTGAGTGTCGAGCGGAAGCTTCGTCGACCGAGGCGTCGAACTGTGTGCCGACCGCGCGGCAGCCAACGGCTGGTCTTGTGCAATGCCTTGAGCCAACCGGCCACATAGTTGCGATGCCGCTCAGGACTCAGGATCCAGCGTGCGATGTACGACGAGCCAACACCAAGCAGAAGGATGCGCCCAATCCACATGCTGAGGTTTAGGCGGCGAGGTTGCGGAAGCGGGTGAACTGTGGCTCGAACAGCAGCTTCACCGTGCCTACTGGTCCGTTGCGGTGCTTGGTCACGATCACTTCCGTGATTCCCCGGTCGGGAGTTTCCGGGTTGTAGTACTCGTCGCGGTAGATCATCAGCACCAGATCGGCGTCCTGTTCAATCGAGCCCGATTCGCGCAGGTCACTGAGCATTGGTCGTTTGTTGGTTCGCGATTCCACGCCACGGCTGAGCTGGGACAGGGCGATCACCGGAACATTTAGTTCACGGGCCATCCCCTTGAGAGCTCGTGTGATTCTTGAAATTTCCTGCACGCGGTTGTCAGGACTGGATCCTTCCATCAGTTGCAAATAGTCGATCACGATCAGACCGAGTTCCTTGCCCTGTTCGGCCATCAGCCGCCTGCAGAGCGAACGCATCTCCAGCACGCCCGAGTTGGGTTTGTCGTCGATGTAGATCGGCAGCTGGCCGAGGGTGTTGATGCCCTGGCCAAGTAGCGGCCATTCCTCCTGTTGGAGACGGCCTGTGCGCAGCCTGCCCGCTTCGATGCCCACTTCCATCGAGAGCAGCCGATAGGTGAGTTGCTCCTTGCTCATCTCCAGTGAGAACACACACACGGGCAGGTCATGCAACTGAGCCACGTTCTTGGCCAGATTGAGCACGATGGATGTTTTGCCCATGGCCGGGCGTCCGGCCACGATGATCAGATCACTGCGCTGCAGGCCCTGGGTCATGGCGTCCAGGTCGTAGAAATTCACCGGAATGCCTGCCACCGAGGTGCCCAGCGAGCGGCTTTCGATTTCGTTGAAGGTGCTAGTCAGAATTTCGGCGGTGGGCGTCAAACCCTGAGATGGCTTCTCCTGACTGATGGCGAAGATGGTCTGCTCGGCCTTGTCGAGCACCTGCTCCATTGGCAG
This sequence comes from Synechococcus sp. UW179A, assembly GCF_900473965.1. Classification (NCBI taxonomy): domain Bacteria; kingdom Bacillati; phylum Cyanobacteriota; class Cyanophyceae; order Synechococcales; family Synechococcaceae; genus Synechococcus; species Synechococcus sp. UW179A. Next base: position 18,956 of record NZ_UCNJ01000024.1, read on the forward strand.
GCCCTGATCGAAGCCCAGCTGGATCACTTCGTTGCCTGAGCGGATCAGCTGCCGGCGCAGATACTTATCCATCACCAGGCGTGCCACCTGCTCGATCGAGGCGGTGGAGGCCACGCGCTCCACCAGCTCCACCAGCCGGCTGCTGCCTCCAACCTTCTCGAGTGCACCAGTGTCTGCCAGCCAGGCGGTCATAGCGGTGAGATCGGTGGGTTTGCCCTGGCTGTGGAGCATCACCGCGGTGCGAAAGATCTCCCGATGTGCGTTGAGATAAAAGGCTTCCGGTTGCAGCACGTCGGCCACGCGACCGATTGCATCTGGGTCGAGCAGGATGCCACCCAGCACCGCTTCTTCGGCCTCCAGGTTTTGCGGCGGGATCGAATCCGGCAGGGCCTCGAAGCTGGGCTCTTCACGCCTGCGACCTTGGCCGAAACCGCGGCGCTCCCCCTCGGTGGACTCGCCACCGGACTCTGACAAGGGAACGCTCACCATGGCGGCAGCAGCTCAGAAAGAAAGATCACTCTGACGCACCTTGTCGGTGACATCAGAGTCATTTTTGATCTGTGCTCAGTAGCTGACCACTTCCAGGTTGATTTCAGCACTCACTTCGCTGTGCAGCTTGACCTGCACCTTGTAGTTCCCTGTCCGATGGATATCGGGCACGGTGATGTCACGGCGATCCACTTCTTTCTTGGTGGCCTCTTCGATCACCTCGGCCACATCACCGTTGGTGACAGTGCCGAACAGCACGTCGTCCTCTCCCGTTTGCTTCTTCACCGTGAAGCGACCGATGGTGTCGAGTGCTGTGCGGAAGGCGACGGCTTCCTCCTTAAGAGCGGCTTGGCGCTCAGCTTCCTTGGCCCTGCGGTGCTCCACCTGTTTCATCACCGCTGGAGTGACAGGCACGGCTTTGCCGAAGGGCAGCAGGAAGTTGCGGGCATAGCCAGGGGCAACTTCCACCAGATCTCCGTCTCGGCCGAGGCTGAGGACGTCCTCGTTCAGTACAACTTGTACGCGCTTGGCCATGGGAGAACGATCCTGACAACGACTGATGAGCGATCGACAACTTTACGACTTCACGGGCAGGCGCACTTTGGTGGCCAGGCCCAGAGCACGCATCAGACGGATGTGCTCCCAGGTGAGGTCAATCTGACCCGCTTGCAGGCCGTGACGCGCTGAGTGGGGGAAAGCGTGGTGATTGTTGTGCCAGCCTTCGCCAAAGGTCAGCGCTGCCACCCACTTGTTGTTGCGGGAAGCGTCGCCACTTTCAAAGGCCACAGTGCCCCAGGTGTGGGTGGCGGAATTCACCAACCAGGTGACGTGGTACACGAACACCAGGCGCAGAGGAATACCCCAGAGCACCAGGGCCCAGCCGCCTGCACCGGTCGCTGTGCCGATCCAGAACAACAGACCGGCCAGGGGTAGCTGCAGCACCAGGAACCAGTTGTTCAGCCAGCGGTAATAGGGGTCCTTGGCCAGATCACCGGTCATGCGGGGCACCTCCTGCATCGCTGGAATCGAATTGAACATCCAGCCCATGTGGCTCCACCAAAAGCCCTTGTTGCTGTTGTGGTGATCCGCATCCGTATCGGAATACTTGTGGTGATGCCTGTGCAGTCCGGCCCAGTCGATTGGTCCGTGCTGGCAGCTCAGGGCGCCGCAGGTGGCAAAGAAATGCTCCAGCCAGAGCGGCACTCGGAACGAGCGGTGTGAGAGCAGCCTGTGATAGCCGATGGTGACGCCAAGGCAGGCGGTGACCCAATACAGCACCAGCAGGCTGGTGACGGCTTCCCAGCTCCAGAAGGTAGGAGCGAGTGCCAGCAGTCCCAGGGCATGAATCACGATCATGAATCCGATCGTTACCCAGCTTTTTTCGCTCTTGGGAGAGGTGTTCGACTTGCTCCTGGGGCGCCGGTAGGGCTTGATTGCCAGCCTGGGTCCACGATGCGAAACTGATCTCCGACTGGGTGGCAAAGGCGTTCTAATCGCGCTTGGTGCCATGACTTGATCCCGGTTGATCTCTGCACACTACACGCGATACGGATACGTATCAACCAATGGATAAGGCAAGCGGTTCTGATCATGTGACCAAGGGTTACCGCCAGCGCCTTGAAGAAGGGCGCCAGGCGATGGCTCACCTCATTCATGTGTGGCATGAGCGCAACGGCTGGTCCCACAAGGTGTTGCCCGCCCTGGCCGATGCTCTGGACCTCGGCCGTGTGCACAACTCCCAGATCTCCAATCTCCGCAATGGCAAGCTCTCGTCTCCGGGGCCGGAGGTTTTTCTCGCACTCGGCCAGGCGAATGCGATGCTGCATCAGGGCCTGGATCCGATCCGAGATCAGCTGGCGGACGTTCACCCCGACCTGTTGCGGGTGTTGAGCGACAGTTCCGTGCCCCTGCTCGCTGCCAATGGTGCGCCCCTTGGTGCCGGCGAGCTGCTTGAAATCTTTGTGGGCCTAGGCCCGTTGCCGCCAGGATTCGATTGGCGGATTGATCAAACTGAAGCAGCTTCCCTGAGTGCGGCGATCGCCGACAGTCTTTGTCGTGGGCAGGCCTGGCGACAGTGTCGCGATCAGGTGATGGAGGCCTATCCGGTCACCAAAAACCAACGCCGTGAGCGTTTTGCCGAAGTGATGGCCGGCCTCAGGGAATACAGCGCCGAGGAGCTCGATGGCGAGTTCCTCGATCTTCATGCCACTCATCTGGCCCTCGAAGGCAGCCAGGGGCAGAGTGCTGAGGCGTTTCTGGCCGAATTGCGAACGGTTGCTCAGCCGGGGTAGCGGGCCTGACGCACGCGTCGGGTGAGTCCAAGCTTCTGCAGCATCCGGATGTGCATCCAGGTGATATCGAACTCGAACCAGCGCAGTCCGTGGCGGGCACTGCCTGGATGGGCGTGATGGTTGTTGTGCCATCCCTCTCCGAAGGACAAAACGGCCACCCACCAGCAATTGCGTGAGAGATCAGGGCAGTCGAAATTGCGATAACCGAAGGCGTGTGTGGCCGAGTTCACCAGCCAGGTGACGTGATACACGACGACCAGACGCAAGGGAATGGCCCACAGCACCAGACCGACGCCGCCTCCATGCACCTGAGCCGCGTTGCCATACCAGTAGAGCGCCAGACCGATCGGGATCTGCAAGACCAGGAACCAGCGATCAAGCCATACATAGAAAGGATCCTTTAGCAGGTCTCCACCGAATCGCTCCTTGTGCTCAAGAGCAGGGATTTCGTGCAGCATCCACTCGCTGTGGCTCCACCACAGTCCCCGACCTGCATCGTGGTGATCATTGGGTTGATCAGAAAATTTGTGATGGTGACGGTGCAAGGCCACCCAGTCGATTGGGCCGCTCTGTGCGGCCAGGGTGCCCATGATCACAAGCACCCGTTCAAGCCAGCGGGGAACCTCAAAACTGCGGTGAGCCACCAGCCTGTGCAAGCCCAGTGTCACTCCGAGCACCGTGGCCCAGTAGAGAACGGCGAAGGCCACAACTCCCTGAATGCTCCAGAACCGTGGCAGCAGCGCAATGGTGGCCAGCACGTGCATCGCCACCATGAAGGAGGTGGTGCCACCTTTAAATTTGCGCTGTTTACGCGGCAGCCGTTCACGAGGCGCCATCACCGCTGCGCGCATTCGCAACTCGCGGTTTGAGCTGGTGGCTGCCGGAGTGGTTGTAACCAAGAAGCTTCTCCTTGAACCAGTTCTGTCGCGGTCGGAACGGCTACCGCCGAGACCAAAACAGTTGGTTGGGAGTGTGAATGTAAAAGAAAACAGCAGGCTTATTGCGGTTCTCCCATGGCACAGGATTCAAATCGCTACGCAGGGAGCACCGGTGCACAGGGGATGAATCTCAGTGATGCCAAGGACTTTGCCTGCAGGCAAGTGGCTGCTGTGCGAGAGCGTCAGCAGCCACTTGCCCGTCAGCGCACCGCTGCTGTGGCCGATCGACTGCAAAAGGTTCTGGCGGCGTTTGAGGCTGAACGGGTTGGGACTCAGCATTTCGCCTCTGTGAGTGGCTACGGGCACGGTGACCAGGGCCGTGAGGTGATCGACCGGGTGTTCGCTCGGGTGCTGGGCGCGGAAGCAGCGGCTGTGCGACTTCAGTTCGTAAGCGGTACTCACGCTATCGCTGCAGCCTTGTTCGGAGTGCTGCGGCCAGGCGATCGCCTGCTTTCCATTACCGGGCGTCCCTACGACACGCTTGAAGAGGTCATCGGTCTTCGTGGAGAGGGGCAAGGATCCCTTAAAGATTTCGGCATCGACTACGACGAGCTGCAACTCAACGAAGCCGGTGCTGTGGATGAGCAGGCCCTCGATCAGGCCCTGGCGCGACCCCATCGCCTGATCCTGATCCAGCGCAGCTGTGGTTACAGCTGGCGCCCATCGCTCAGCGTGCAGACCATCGGCCGGCTCTGTGCCCGCATCCACGAACGGCAGCCCGACTGCGTCTGCTTCGTGGACAACTGCTACGGAGAACTGGTTGAGGCCCATGAGCCACCGGAGGTGGGTGCGGATCTGGTCGCGGGGTCATTGATCAAGAACCTGGGAGGAACGATCGCGCCCGCCGGTGGCTACGTCGCCGGACGCGCCGATCTGGTGGAACAAGCCTGCTGCCGTCTCACCGCACCAGGGATCGGCAGCGAAGGGGGGACTGGTTTTGATCTGCACCGACTGTTACTGCAGGGTCTGTTTTTGGCTCCACAGATGGTGGCGGAAGCCTTGATCGGTGCTGATCTGGTGGCCGGTGTATTCGCTGATCTTGGGTTTCCTGTGCAGCCAGTAGCCGGCGCGCCGCGTAGTGACCTGATCCAGGCTGTGCAGTTGGGGGATCCTGAGGCCCTCAAGCTGATCTGCCGCGCCTTTCAGGCCTGTTCCCCGGTGGGCTCCTACCTCGATCCAGTGCCAGCATCGATGCCCGGGTATGTCAGTGATCTGGTGATGGCTGGTGGCACCTTTATCGATGGCAGCACCAGTGAGTTCTCCGCTGACGCGCCATTGCGAGAGCCGTTCAATCTCTACGTTCAGGGAGGCACCCATCACGCCCATGTCGAGCTGGCTCTAATCCAGGCGCTGCAAGCCCTGGCTGCGGCGGGACATCTGAATCTGGCGCACACTGATTGAGAGACGCTGGTGCGGCCCGATGGCCTTCGACTTCCCTGCCTCCTACCGCTATGCCGACAGCCATGAATACGCCTGGCAGGACGCTGATTTGATCCGTATCGGCCTGAGTGCCTATGCCGTGGATCAACTCGGCGACATTGTGTTTGTGGATCTCCCCGAGGTGGGTTCTGATCTCAGCCGTGGCAGCAGCTTCGGCACCGTTGAGTCGGTCAAGGCTGTTGAAGAGATGTATGCCCCCCTCAGTGGTGAGGTTGTGCAGCGCAATGAAGCTTTGCTGGCCAATCCCGAAGAACTGCAGAAGGATCCCCATGGTGAGGGTTGGTTGCTCGTGATCCGACCCAGCGATGTGACGCAGCTCGAGCAGTTGATGGACGCCACGACCTACTCCGCCAAGGTTGCTGCGACCTGATAACACATCGTCCGCCGGCACAAGTTGCTTAAAGTCGGCGCCTTCTGTTGCTGCACCATGACCCTGCTGGACCAGCGCGTGGTGGAGACGGCTTCAGCGAAGACTCTTCCGCCCTTCGCGCAGCGCCATATCGGCCCGGGATCCGCAGGCAATCAGCTGATGCTTGATCGGCTTGGTTTTGCTGATCTTGAGCGCTTTCTGCAGGCCGTGGTGCCCCAGGACATTCTCGATTCAAGTCCGCCGCAAGGGCAGCTGCCCGAAGGAATCGGAGAGGAGCAAGCTCTCTCTGAACTGCGCCAGCTTGCCGGGCTGAACCGTGTGACTCGGTCGTTGATCGGCCTCGGTTACTACGGCACCGTCACGCCTGCTTTGATCCAGCGACAGGTGCTGGAGAACCCCTCCTGGTATACGGCCTACACCCCTTATCAAGCTGAAATTGCCCAGGGACGTCTGGAGGCACTGCTCAATTTCCAGACGTTGATCAGCGAGCTGACCGGTCTGCCGATTGCCAATGCCTCACTTCTGGATGAGGCCACCGCAGCAGCGGAGGCCATGTCGATGAGCTTTGGTGTGTGTAAGCGAGTTGAAGCCACACGCTTTCTGGTTGATGCCGCCGTGCTGCCACAGACCCTGGCGGTTCTGCGCACCCGGGCCCAGCCGATCGGTGTGAAGCTCGACGTGGGCGAGCCTGATCAGTTCGTGTGGGGTGACGATGTGTTCGGAGTGCTGTTACAGCTGCCCGGACGCTGCGGCCGGCTTTGGGACCCTCGATCCTCTATGTCCAGGGCCCATGAGCATGGAGCCTTGGTCACTGTGGCCATTGACCCATTAGCGCAGGTGCTGCTGGAGCCGGTGGGTGCTCTCGGTGCCGATATCGCCGTGGGTAGTGCCCAGCGTTTCGGAGTGCCGATGGGTGGAGGCGGTCCCCACGCGGCGTTTTTTGCAACCCGCGATGCTTACCGCCGGCAGGTCCCAGGGCGCATTGTTGGGCAGTCGAGGGATGGCGAAGGCAATCTCGCCCTGCGCCTGGCGTTGCAGACCCGCGAGCAACACATCCGCCGAGACAAAGCCACCAGCAATATCTGTACAGCCCAGGTGCTGCTGGCGGTGATGGCCTCGTTTTACGCCGTTCACCACGGGCCGGAAGGTCTTGAGGCGATAGCGCGACGTCTGCTGCAGCTGCGCTGTCAGCTCGATGAGGGACTGCGTTCGCTTGGACTTGCTCTTCCGCAGGGATCACGCTTCGACAGTGTTGATGTGACCTGTGCTCAAGCGCCGCAAGTGCATCAACTGGCAGCTCGAGCTGGCTTCAACCTGCGACTCCTCCCCGATGGTGCGGCGATCGAACAGGCGGAAGGATTCGGTATCAGCCTGGATGAGCTCAGCGACAGCAAAGAGGTGTGCCGGCTGCTGGCACTGGTGGCGGAGGCCACCGGAGGCCAGCTGCCAGAACTGTCTGACACAGCCACGCACGAAGAGGCTCTGGAGGGCTTGCCGCTGCGATCCAGCCCCTGGCTGCAGCAGCCGGTGTTTCACCGTTATCGCAGTGAAACCGAGCTGCTTCGCTACATCCAGCGTTTGGTCAGCAAAGACCTCTCATTGGTTCACGGGATGATTCCGCTGGGAAGCTGCACCATGAAACTGAATGCTGCAGCGGAGCTGGCACCGGTGAGCTGGAGGGAGTTCGGGAGCATCCATCCCTTTGCTCCTGCTGACCAGCTGAAGGGCAATCAGCGCATGGCGCAGGACCTCGAGAGCTGGTTGGCTGAGCTCACCGGTTTCGCGGGTGTTTCCTTGCAGCCCAATGCTGGTTCTCAGGGCGAGTTCGCCGGTTTATTGGTGATTCGCGCCTGGCATCAGTCCCGTGGTGAAGGCCATCGTGATGTCTGTTTGATTCCCACCAGTGCCCATGGCACCAACCCCGCCAGTGCCGTGATGGCTGGGATGTGTGTGGTGCCCGTGGCCTGTGATGAGCAGGGGAATGTCGATGTGGACGATCTGCGCAGCAAGCTCTCTGAGCACGCCGATTCCCTGGCGGCTCTGATGGTCACCTATCCCTCAACCCATGGGGTGTTCGAGACCCGAATCCGTGAAATCTGCAGCCTCGTTCATGACCATGGCGGTCAGGTGTATCTCGATGGCGCCAACCTCAATGCTCAGGTAGGGGTCTGCAGGCCAGGGGCGTTCGGGGCGGATGTCTGCCATCTCAACCTGCACAAGACGTTTTGCATTCCCCATGGCGGCGGTGGTCCAGGGGTTGGTCCCATCGCTGTGGGAGAGCACTTGTTGCCGTTTCTTCCTAGTCATCCGCTGATGAATTGCGGTGGTGATCAGGCCATTTCAGCGGTGTCTGCAGCCCCCCTGGGTAGTGCCAGCATCCTGCCGATCAGCTGGATGTATCTGCGTTTGATGGGCCCAGCTGGACTAAGGCAGGCCACAGCTGTCGCTTTGCTGTCCGCCAATTATATGGCGCATCGGCTCGATTCCTACTACCCGGTGCTGTTTCGGGGAGAGGGAGGACTTGTGGCCCATGAATGCATTCTGGATCTCCGTGATCTCAGGCGCAGCGCAGGTCTTGAGGTGGATGACCTCGCGAAACGTCTGATGGATTACGGCTTCCATGCGCCGACGGTCAGCTGGCCAGTGGCGGGCACTGTGATGGTTGAACCCACGGAAAGCGAGAGTCTTGAAGAGCTGGATCGCTTCTGCGACGCCATGATCGCGATCCGGGCAGAAGTGGCTGCGATTGAAAATGGTCACAGCGATCGTGAGAACAATCCACTACGTCGTGCTCCTCACACCTTGAGTGCTGTGACGGCCGATCAATGGGATCGTCCCTATTCCCGTGAACAGGCAGCATTCCCCTTACCAGATCAGCGGCAAAGCAAGTTCTGGCCCGCTGTGGCCAGGATCGACAACGCCTATGGCGATCGCAATCTGATCTGCACCTGCCCCAGTGTTGAGGAGATGGCTGCGGCCCAGCCCACAGCGTCCCGGTCGATGGGTTAAATTTTACCGAAATCGGAAATTAATCTTCGATTTTTAATTGTGCAATGGAAACTTTGAGCACACTGCACAGCATTCACCGTCGCAAATAGGGAATCAATGAGTCGCGACACCAAAAACCACAAGCAATCCACCGAGCAAACTCCAGACTCGCTGCAGCTTCCCGACATTCCCGAATGCCTTCAAGCTGCTCTCGGCCGAGGACATACATTGCCGATTGAGGGCACCAATGTGCTCAGAGTTCCTTTCGGGATTCGTCAGGCAAGACGCCAGCGCCCAGAGCGTCCTGAGCGCTGGGCAACTCTGGTGATCCCTATTCAGTCCCAGGGATCGCCCACGCCACCACCTCAGGCTGCCTGAAGATTCAGGCGACTGAAATCAGGTTTGTCTCCTGCTCCAGTCGCCAGTCCAATAATGCTTTCACATCCGCCAGCGAGCAGGTAGGGGTGCGAAATGGCAAAAGTCGCATCGGGCTTCGTTCCGGTCTCACCAGCCAGCTGTTATTGCGTTGTTGCAGCAGAACAAAGCCGCGGTAGCGAATTGCGTACTGAGGATTCAGGGTCATGCCCATTCGTGGAATGGAGTTTGTGTTCTGACCTCGCTATTTCAGTGCGCTAGATGAGGTGTGCGCGTGAAAACCCGATTCTCTTTCGAATTGCTTTCTTTGGCTGTTGTTCATTTATGGGCTGTTCCTGATTCGCAGGCTGGTGTTGATTCATTCGCCGACGAATTGAGTCACAGCTTCAGTAGTGTCATCTGCATTAGGCGTTGCATCAGGTCAGCAATGCTTTCGTCCTTCGCTGGCTTCGCGTAATTGCTGAGCAGCTGGCGGCCTACAACCTGAGCGCCGAGATGGGTGAGTTGGATGCGCAGTGACACCAGCAGCTCCATCCCATTGCCGCCGGAGAAGCTGGCCATGGCGATCGGCCGTCCATTGAAGAGGGCCCGGAAATCATCTCCCTGAACAGATAGCCAGGCGAAGGCATTGGTCAGAACGGGAGGAATCGAACCGTTGTATTCCGGCGCGCAGATCACCCACCGCGGTGCTGCCATTAGTTGTTGCTGCAATGGCTGTATGCCATTCGGCATGCCTTGCTCCTTCACGCGCGGTGTGAACAGGGGAAGTTCGAGTGTGGTGAGGTCGAGCAGGTCGGCGCTGCTGCCCAGCGCGCGTGTCTGGTCCACAAAGCGTTGAGCCAGTTTGAGGTTCTCGCCGTTGCTGGCGGCAATCACCAGCACATCAGCACTGTTCGCCTTGCTCATGATCTGCGTTCGCGTTAGAGGTTGAATTGTGACGACTCTTTCGGGCTTGTGCTTGCCGAGTAGTCGTTGTCGTGTTGGCTGCTCTCTTTAGTAGTTAGCTCCGCTGCGTCGGTGGTGGACGGCTGTGGAGGCTTCCTGATCCAACACGCCGCCGTGATCAAGCTCGGCATAGATCAGCCAGTGGTCTCCGCATTCCATCCGCTGGCTCACTCGCCCTTCCAGCCAGGCGAGCGCCTCGGGAAGCAGCGGTTGTTCATTCGGACTGGTCTCCAGTTCCAGACCGCTGAACCGGTCGGCCCCTGGTTGAAACGGTTGCAGGAACTGTTTCATTGGTCCGCTTTCGCGTCCCTCGGCAAGCACGTTCAGCGCAAAGCGATCGCCCTTGTGCAGAAGAGCTTCTACGGCGCGGTCCTTGGCCACCGCCACAGTCAGGCCAGGAGGAGTGAAGCTGGCTTGGCTGACCCAGCTCGCCACCATGGCGCCGCTGAGTTCGCCTTTGCGGGTGGTGAGGATGCAGAGGGATCCCACCACGCGTCCAAGCGCCAGCACAGCCGGATCGCTGCGGCTTTCGCTCATGCTTCCGGCATTGCGCCGCTGGGCACGTTTTTCAGCCTGCAGAAGTTTGCGGGCGAAACGCGTGCCGGTTTCCTCCAGCTCCTTCACCATGGCGCGATCAGGGCTGAATTTGACCCGGATCGGGTCGAAGCCGAAACTGAAGCCGCCATCGCGCAGCTTTGTTTCCAGCAGATCGACAGCTTCGCCGCTCCAGCCAAAGCTGCCGAAGACTCCCACCGGCTTGCTGCGGTCACCCTCCGCCAGCAGTGTTCCCAGGGCGGAGACCACCGGCGTGGGAGCGTGACCACCAAGAGTGGGTGAGCCGATCAGGATTCCATCCGCAGACTGGATGGCGGCAACCAGCTCCTCCGACGGTGTGAACTCGCAGTTGAGGCTGGTGACCCGGATGTCAGTGCGACTGACGCCCCTACCCAGGGCATCGGCAATCGCCGAGGTGTTGCCGTAGGCACTAGCGAACAGCAAAACCACATTGAGGCTGGATTTCTGGTGACTTTCTCCCCAGCGGTGGTAATCGTTCAGCAGGCTGCGCCAGCTGGCATCGATGGCCGGACCATGGGCCGGCGCAATCGTGCGGATGCTCAGTTCCTCCAGGCGCTCCACAAGCAGGTCGACTTTGCGGGCCATCGGCGCCATCAGGCAGTCGTAGAAATGGCGCCGCTCCTCTTCTGTGCTGCTCCGGTTAGCTTCGGCCCAGGCGCTGGTGCAGAGATGGGCGCTGAAAAACTTGTCGCTCATCAACAGCCCGTATCGCTGTTCGAAGGCCATCAAGCCACCCGGCCACCGCGGCGTTGGTGCCGGCAGCAGCAGCAGGTTGCGCCCATGGCTGAGTGCCTGTGTCTCTTCCCGTCGAATCACTCTCAGTGGCGGGAAATGAGGCAGTGGTGGTTGATGGTCCTCTTCCACTCCAGGGGGCGAGGGCTTGCGCTGGTTCCAGAGTTCTTCCAGCAGTTTGGCGCCAGGATTGGACGCAATCAGTTCAAGGCCTGGATAAATCCGGGCCAGTTCCTGAAGCAACGCTACGCGGTTGGGGTTCACATGTCCCACCACAATCAGCAGGGGCTGATCCGTGGCTGGCAGAACTTTCAACAGTGCTGGCAGAAAGACGCTGCTGTAGGCCATCCCCGGTGGATGCACCAGAACGGCGAGTTGCTCAACTCCTGCGGCATCAGGGCCTGCCTCGAACAGAAAACTGTTGGCAGTGCTGCCACGCTCCAGCGCATATTCCAGCTCGAACCGCAGCCGCTGGGGGCTGAGCCCCCGCAGGCAGACAAGGCCGCGGTCAACCGGCAGGGTGATGACCTGCCGATCAGCGGACGCCGAGCTGGCCGCGACAGTTGCAGCCATCAATAGTGGTTGCCTGTCTTGCGGTGATGGACGGCCGTTCGTCCATCGATGTCAGCCACGTTTCCCTGCTCCACCAGCGCGTAGATAATCCAGTGATCCGGCCCTTCCATCCGCTGTTCCACCCGGCAGCTCAGATAGGCCAGCGCATCCGTGAGCACAGGACCACCCTCAGCGGCTCCATGCAGCACGTTCACCCCTTCGAATCGATCGGCTCCGGGGGGGAAACGCTTCAAAAAGTGCTGCATCAGAGGCTTGTAGCGCTCTTGCCGCAGCACGTTGATCACAAAGCTGTCGCCAACCTGCATCAGTGCTTCGATCGCGCGATCCTTGGCCACTGCAACACTCAGGCCGGGGGGGCGAAAACTGGCCTGGGCCACCCAGCTGGCCACCATCGCACCACTGCGGCGCGCATCACCTTCGCCTTGGCTCGCCGTCACGATGTACAAACCGCCGGTGAGGCGACCGAGCGCCTTGTCGAGGTTGGCGTCGATGCTGCGCAGCGCTTCGATCGATTTCTTCCTGGTCAGAATCTGGCCAAGGTCGGTGCCAGATTCCTCGCAGCGTTGGTAATCGCCGCCCTGGGGCAGTTGGCGGATGCGCAGCGGTTCAAAGGCCGGCTTCAGCCCCTGATTGCGCAGCTGCTCGGCCACGGCATCGATCGGCTCGTCATTGCCACCGAAAGCGTCGTAGACCCCAACAAGCTGTTTGGGCTGAAGAGCGGCCAGCAGGGTGCCGATCGATGCCTGCAGTTCACCATCCGGTTCCGCTGGCCAGGTGGGGACCACCACCGCCTTGGCTTCCCCGACCAGAGCGGTGAGTTCCTGCGGATCGGTGGCTCGCAGATCCACCAGCTGAACCTGTGCATCGGCTTTGCCGATGCCATGGGCAATGGCCTGGCTGAGGCGGTCTGAGAAGCCGTATTGGCTCAGGTAGCAGACGGCTGCGTAGCTGTCGCCCTTGCTGCGTTGGCTGCTCCACTCTCTGTAGTCGTTCAACCAGTGGCTGAGGTGTTGGCGCAGCAGGGGGCCGTGCCCCACAGCGACGGTGTTGATCTCAGGCAGCGCATCCATGCGCTTCAGCGCCTGCAGCACGCTGCGGGCATTGGGGCCCATCAGGCAGTCGTAGTAGAAGCGGAAGTCCGGTGCGATGGCCCCGGGGTCCGAGTCAAACAACTCCTCGGAGCAGTAATGCAGTCCGAAGGCATCGCAGGTGTAAAGAATGCCGCTGCCGTGATCGAAGGAGAAGATCGTGTCGGGCCAGTGCAGGTTCGGGGCACTCAGGAACTCGAAGCGATGCTGCACGCCACTGTCCGGACTGGTGCCCAGATCCAGTTCATCGCCGGTTTTCACCGCGCGTGAGTTGAAGGGCCGATGAACCTGGTCCTTGAGAAACTGGATCGCCACCTTGGAACCCACGATCTCGATCTCGGGATTGAGGTCGATCAGATCGCCGATCAGTCCGGAATGATCCGGTTCGGTGTGACTCACGATCAAATGGTCGATCGACATCGGATCGATCTGCTCCTTGAGCAGTGGCACCCAGGTGTCACGGAACTTGGCGTGGCTGGTGTCGATCAGGGCAGTGCGTTCGCCGCGCACCAGGAAGGCGTTGTAGGTGGTGCCGTTGCGTAGCCCAAATTCGATATCAAATCGGCTGCGTTCCCAGTCCAGGGAACGGATGGTGGTGCTGTCAGGCGCGATCGACTCGCACTGCAATGTGAGTCGGGGGGTCACAGCAGTGGAATTCGTGCTGTTCAGGCTTGCCGTGACCATGACTGAATCGAGCGTTGTAACCAACTTTACGAAGATCTTCAGGTCATCGGACCCGGGCTGAGGGCTCCGGCGACACGAGGCAACCAGTCCACCAGGCCTGGTACCGCGATAATCAAGGCTAGGACTGCAACCTGCAGGCCGACAAACGGCAGAGCGCCCCGATAGATGTCGCGCGTGCTGACTTCATCGGGTGCCACGCCGCGCAGATAGAACAGCGCAAAGCCGAACGGCGGTGTGAGGAAGGAGGTCTGCAGATTGGCGCCGATCATCACGCCGAACCACACCAGAGCTTCGGGACCCAGCAGCTGACGGGCTGCAGGAAGTAGCAGCGGAACTGCGATGAAAGCGATTTCGAAGAAATCGATGAAGAAGCCCAGCAAGAAGATGATCAGCATGCTGAACACCAAGAAACCCACTCGTCCTCCCGGCAGGTTGAGCAGCAAATCGGAAATCAGCTGATCGCCGCCCACACCGCGGAACACCAGGCTGAAGGCGGTGGATCCCATCAGGATGGCCATCACCATGGCAGTGGTGCGCATGGTGCTTTCACAGACATTCGAGAGTTTTTGACGGCTGAAACCGCCATTGAGGCCTGCTAGCACCATGGCGCCGACCGCGCCAATCACGCCCGCTTCTGTGGGTGTCGCAATGCCGAAGAAGATGCTGCCCAGCACCGCAACGATCAGAGCGATCGGTGGCAACACTGATTGCAACAAACGCAGAGGATGACCGGAGCCGCTGAGCTCGGGCTTGAGTTCGGGGGCCAGTTCTGGCTTGAGAGCGCTGATCACCAGCACATAGATGGCGAATACCGTCGACATCAGTAGGCCTGGAACCAGCGCCCCGATGAACAGATCACCGACTGAAATTCCGAGTTGATCGCCCAGCACCACCAGAACAATGCTGGGGGGAATGATTTGGCCGAGGGTGCCTGACGCCACAATCACCCCTGTGGCGAGGCTCTTGTCGTATCCCGCCCGCAGCATGGCGGGCAGGGAGATCAACCCCATGGTGGTGACGGTTGCTGCCACCACACCGGTTGTCGCCGCCAGAAGCGAACCCACCAGAACGACGGCCAGCGCCAGTCCGCCGCGCAGACGGCCCAGCAGCCTGCCCATGGTTTCCAGTAGCCGTTCAGCGATGCCGGAGCTTTCCAGCATCGAACCCATGAACACAAAGGCGGGGATGGCCAGCAGGGTGAAGTTGGCCATGATCCCCAGGATTCTTTGGGGAAGGGCGGTGACGAACTGTGGTTCGATCTCACCGCTGAGCATGCCCAGCAGGGCGAAGATCACCCCGACACCACCCAGACAGAACGCAACGGGAAACCCGCTCAGCAACGCCACGATCAGCGCCAAGAACATCCCGGGAGCTAGGACCGTGGAGGGGTCGAAGCTGATCACCCAGCCAAGGGCTTCGACTTCGATCACAGCGGGGTACCTCCCTGCGGGGGCTGATCTTCGGCAGCCTTTGTGATTTCGGGGCTACCGACTGCCAGTCGCAGGCGCAGCGCTTCGGCGATTCCCTGCAGCCCGAGCAACAGAAAGCCCAGGGGAATCAACGATTTCACCCAGGTGCGCGGCAGACCGCCAGGGTCGGGTGACATCTCGGCAATGCTCCAGGAGCGCAGCGCCGGCGCAATCGAGATCGCCATCACCCCGAAGGCGAAGGGCAGCAGCAGCAGCAGGATGCTGTTGAGCTCCTGACGGTTGCGACGGCGTGGTGACCAGCGGCTTTGCAGCACATCCACTCGGACATGGCCCTGTTTCTGCAGGGTCCAGCCGAGGCCGAGCAGAAAAATCAGATCAAAGAGATACCACTGGGCCTCGATTAGACCGTTAGAGCTGAGATTGATGCCGATGGCTGAACCGAGATAGCGGCCGACAACGTTCCAGATTCCGATGGCCAGCATCAGCAGCACGGACCAGCGTGCTAGCCAAGCGGCCGCGGCATTGATGCGATCAAACAGTCGCACCACACCGGAGAGAGGTTCGCTCATTCTTCACCTCTCTCGGCGCTGGTGTTGAACTTCACCAGCGGCAGCTCGTTGATGCGATTCCAGTTCAGGGTTTCCTTCTGGAATAGCCGCCAGCGTTCCAGCAAGTCCCGGAAGCTGGCATCGCCAGCCGCTAGATCGGCGAATAAGACGCTGGTGGCTTCCTTGGCTGCTTTGAGGATGTCGTTGCTGTAGGCCTCAAGTTTGATTCCCTGTCGCCTGAGTCTCAGCAGCGCCTCGCTGTTGCGTTGTTCGTATTTGCTGAGCATGCCCAGATTGGCTTGGTAGCAAGCCGTGCTGAACATGGCCTGATACTCCTCAGGGAGTTTGTCCCAGGCACTGCGGTTGACCAGCGCGGCCAGGCTCGGCCCTGGTTCCCACCATCCTGGGTAGTAGTAGTACTTCGCTGCTTTGGGGAGGCCGAGCTTCTCGTCGTCATAGGGGCCAGTGAACTCTGCGGCGTCAATGGCTCCCCGCTCCAGTGCCAGATAGATCTCCCCGCCTGGCAAGACCTGAACGTTCACCCCAAGGCTTGCCATCACCTTGCCTCCCAGTCCTGGGATGCGCATCTTCAGGCCTTTCAGAGACGCCAGATTGTCGATAGGTCGTTTGAACCAGCCGCCAAGCTGACCGCCCGTATTTCCGGCAGGGAAGCTCTTGGCGCCGAAATCGGCGAACAAGGCGTCCATCGCCTCATTGCCGCCACCTTCATAAAGCCAGGCATTCTGTTGCTGGGCGGTGAGCCCAAAGGGCACAGCGGTGCCAAAGGCGAAGGCGGGATTCTTGCCCACGTAGTAGTAGCTGGCTGTATGGCCGCATTCCACGGAGCCCGCTTGAACCGCATCCAGCACTTCGAGTCCGGGAACGATTTCACCGGCGGCAAACGGTTCGATCGTGAACCCTCCGCCACTCATTGCCTTCACCTGTTCACAGATGGTTTCGGCACCTCCGTAAATGGTGTCGAGCGAGACCGGCCAGCTTGTCGCCATCCGCCAGCGCACCTGGGGAAGGCCACTGCCGCGTCCTGTTTCAGCACGACGAATCGTGCAGGCGCTCAGTGCTCCGGCTCCGGCTGCAGCGGCGAGCGCTTGCCCACTGGTCCGGAGCAGCTGCCGACGTTGCATGACGTGCTCCTGCTTTGGTCGCCGATGAGACGACGCTGATCCTGGGAAGGATATCGATCAGTTCCTGCGTGACCCTGTTTTCGCAATCAAAAAAAGCCCCCTGCCTTGGCAGAGGGCTGAATCGTTCTCTTGATCCTTGAGCTGACTTGAGTCTCAGTTTTCCACCTTCACCGACACGGTGGTGCGGTTGTCCGTTTTGGGAGCTTCGATAGTGAGGATGCCGTCGCGGTAGCTGGCCCGCAGCGCATCGCGGTCAAGGGAATGGGCGAAGCGAAAGCTGCGGCTCCAGTTGCCATAGCGAAATTCGCTGAGCAGGGTGTTGTCTGTCGACGCTTCGGCCTCATCGGCTGCATTGGCCTGAGGATTTAGACGCTCAGCGCTGACGCTGAGACTGCGATCGCTGGCTTTCACGTCGATGCTGGCGTGAGCGACACCAGGCAGTTCCAGGCGAATGGAGTAGTGATCTTCGGTTTCGTGAATTTCGGCGGCTGGTACACGTTCGACCTGTGACAGCTGCTGGTCGAGACGCTCGAACAGATCAAATGGTGATTGACGCAGGGTGATCATGGGTAACTCCTAAAGAGTGATGTTGATGGGGTGTTGACATCACCCACATCGCCAATATGTGCGGTCTGATTGACTCTGAGCAGGGGGACAACCGCCCTATTTGGTTCGGTCCAGACCACCGAGTTCGGTTGTTACGACAGCCCTTTCGCAACAACCGAACATCAGCACATGTCACTCAGAGCCAGCACCAACTTGAGAATGCTGCCGCTTGCCCGCAGTTGAGGCCTTGGTCATCCCATAGGGTCCAGATTCTTGCGTTGTTGATCATGAATCGTTGACCGGTTCGTGACACTCTGATGCCGCTATAACCCTCGAAAGCGTCCTGTTTATGCGCACGTTGCAGGGCGGAAGCGCGTTGCTTGCGAGCTCCTTCCTCCGCCGTGTAACGGGAGGGCATGCCGATCATCTCTTGCCAAGACCGCTCCCAAAGGCGCAGAGCGGTGGCATTGGCATAAATCAGGCGGGGATCACGGCTGTTGTCGTGGGCGAGAACGGCCATCTTGCTGCTAAACAGGTCCTTGGCTGGGTCGCCACAGGTCAGCAGTGGACGCTTGAAGGCCCGTTGGTGAGACAGCATCAGTCTGGAGATCAGGCACTGGGATGAAGGCGTCTGCCAGGGCGCTGATTCAGCCACCGGCTGCCATGGCTTCCAGCATGGCCCGCTGTGCCAGGGCCTGACCCTGATCGCGCAGGTGCTGAAGAAAGCGAGGTCTTGATTCGGGGAAGCGTGGCTCCTCAGCGAGGGGAAGATCACCTGCCGCATCAAGGCCTGTATCTCCTTCCATGGCAGGGGTGATCACGACCAGATCACCGTCGAGGTTGGCCTCGTAACGCCACCAGAGCGTGGGGTCCAGGACCGCTGGATGCGGCGGCGTGATGGTGTCGTCAGGGTTCGACCCGCCGCCATCCGCGGATGGCGTTGATTGGCTTGCAGCCTTTGTCTGTTCAGCCCTGGCCTGCAGGGCCTTGAGCCGATGTTCAGCAAGGTTTTCCAGCAGTTTCGTTCGCGTGCGCCCCCTCAGCTGAAACAGCACGAACGGGTCTTCACTGAAGCGTTCTCCCATCAGGAAGTACACCGCACTGATGTGCTTGCAAGGATTGGCCTTATCCGGACAGCTGCATTCACTGCGCACCTCTTGCAGCTTGAAGGGGAAGAGCCGGCGGCCACTGGCCGCAAAGGCACGTTCGATGTCAGCCGGCATGATTCCGGCCAGGAGCTGTGCTGACCAGCGGGCTTTTTGTGTAAGGGCTTCCAGTACAAAGCCCCAGTCCTCATCGCTCAGCACATCCAGCCAGAGCTTCACTTTGTAAGGGTCTTCATCGGTTCCCTGAACACGGGCATGAACCCGTCGACCCTCGAATCGAATCGAAGTCACGTGTCCTTCACGGGCGTAGGTCCAGGCCCGTTCGAGGCGTTTTTTGAAGCGGTAGGAGTTGATCAGCTCCATCCACTGTTCAACCCACCAGGGTTGCTGGCCGAGCCCCTCGTCACTCAGTGAGGTGTTGATGCCGCTGTTGTTGGGGGTGATGGTCATCGCGTCAGGAGGGATTGTCTTCTAGGCTCACCAGCTCCTTGAGCTGGCCCATTTCGAGTCCTCCGAGCCATTCCTCGCCGGAGCCCACGATGTCTTCCGCCAGTCTGGACTTCTCGCGGATCATCCGGTCAATCTTTTCTTCCACCGAGCCGCTTGTGATGAACTTGTGCACCATCACGCGGTTGGTCTGTCCGATGCGATAAGCCCTGTCTGTGGCTTGGTTCTCCACGGCTGGGTTCCACCATCGGTCGATGTGGAACACATGGCTGGCTCGGGTGAGATTAAGGCCCACGCCACCGGCCTTGAGTGAGAGCAGGAACAGTTGGGGGCCGCGGGGATCTTCCTGAAAACGATCGACCATGGCCTGCCGCTCTGTCTTGCTGGTGCTGCCGCTGAGGAAGGGCACCTCGCTGCGCCAGCGGCGTTGCAGATACTCCCTCAGCAACGTTCCCCATTCCGCGAACTGGGTGAATAGCAGAGCGCGGTCGCCGGCCTCGACCACTTCTTCGAGGATTTCTTCGAGCCGTTGCAGCTTCGCTGAACGTTGCAAGAAATCCTCGCTTGCGTCTTTCTCCTTCAGCGCAAGGGCGGGATGGTTGCAGATCTGTTTCAGGCGGGTCAGCAGTCCCAGCACCTGGCCATGACGTTTGCCCCGCGGAGCACGGGCAATGGCATCGAGGGTGTCCTCGACGGTTTTGGCATAGAGCGATTTCTGTTCCTTGCTCAGCCCGACCCATTCGCTCAGCTCCACCTTCTCCGGCAGATCAGAGATGATCGCCTTGTCGGTCTTCAAGCGCCTGAGGATGAAGGGTCCCACCCGCGACTTGAGGTCTCTTAGAGACGACATGTCGCCGTAGCGTTCAATCGGCATGCGATAGCGCTGGCGGAAGAATTCCTCCTCGCCCAGAACCCTGGGATTGAGGAAATCCATCAGGGCCCACAACTCACTCACCCTGTTCTCCACCGGCGTGCCGGTGAGGGCGATGCGAAAGCGGGTGCCCTTGTGGGTGCGGGCCAGATCGCGTGTGGCCTGGCTCTGCTTGGCCGAGGGGTTCTTGATGGCCTGAGCTTCATCGATCACCGTTCCCTGCCAGTCGAAGCTTTCCAGCAGCTCGATATCCCGCTGCACCAGTCCGTAACTGGTGAGCACGAGGTCAACATCCTTTAAAGCCTTTTTGAGAGCAGCCAGAGTCGTGGGCCGTTTGGGGCCGTAGTGCTCATGCACGTTGAGCTCAGGGGTGAAGGCTGCGGCCTCCCGTTTCCAGTTGGTCAGCACCGATGTGGGGGCCACTAGCAGTACGGGCTTCTTCAGTTCCTGTTCCACCTTGAGGTGTTGTAGGAAGGCCAGCAGCTGGATCGTTTTGCCCAGGCCCATGTCATCAGCTAGGCAGGCTCCCTGGTCGAAACGATGCAGGAAAGCGAGCCAGCCCAGCCCACGCTCCTGATAAGGCCGCAGTTGTCCGCAGAATCCTTCAGGTGCCGGCAGTGGATCCGGCGATTTCTGCTGGTGGTACTGCTCAAGGACCCCCTGAAGCCGGGGGCCGGCATCGAAGGCGTGCACGGGAAGGCGCATCAGCGTGTCGCCCTCGGTTGCGGTCAGTCTCAGGGCGTCGTCCAGACTGAGCTCAGGATTGGCGCTGCAGAAGCGTTCAGCGTTCTTAAGGTCATTGGGGCGCAGTTCAATCCAGGCTCCCTTGTGACGCACCAGCGGGCTGCGTTTACCACTCAGGCGTTCCAGTTCGCGCAGGGTGAGCGTGACGCCACCGATCATCAGCTCCCAGCTCCAGTCGAGGCTCTCTCCCAGAGTGAAGCCGCGGGACCGCTCGGGCAGTTCAGCTTTGATCGCCAGTCCTAGTCGGCTGGCCAGCCCGCCGGAAAGGCTCGGCGGCAGATCGACGCCCACACCCACATCGCGAAGTTGGCGTGCGGCCGTGCGCACCAGCACGAAGGCTTCGGCAGGGGTCAGCTGCATCGCTTCCGGTGTGGCGCTTTCGAGGCCCCGCTCGATCGGTGCGAACACCGTCAAGGCTCGGCCCATGCCTTCCAGCAGCACTTCACTGGGATGCTCCACGGGAATCTCTCCCAGCTGAAGACCCTTGGGGCCTGCAGCCCACGCGGTACTGGCCGGCAGCTTCAGTGTGGGGTCCGACTCCGCCTGCAGGAAGAAGCGCAGGGGCCATAGTTCCTCGCCCTCAGACGGAGTAGCCAGTTCGAGGCAGGCCCGTGCCGCAGCAACATTGCCGGCCACGCCCTCTCGCCAGTGGTGGCTTGCGGTGGCTAGACGCTCGGCATCCTCATCATTGAGGTTGATCACGCCGGTCTCAGAGCTGAGAGCCTCTTCCCAGGCGCAGAGCAGTGGGTCTAAGCCTTCTTGATCAGTGCTGAAGCCTTTGCGCAGCTGCGCATCCAGCAGGTCTTCCAGCAGGGTGGCCACGCGCAGCCGACCGCTGCGGGGTCGACAACAGGCCACGGGATTGGCGGCTCGCATCGCTTCCGGTCGGAGCCTGGTCATGCGGTTGCTGCGTCGCCCGGTCGGTTCGCGCCAGGGCAGGGCACAGGTGGCAACTAGGGGCAGTCCCGCCGCTAGATCCTCCAGCCGGCGCCGGTCTTCCTCCCGATTCAGCAGTGGCACCCAGCGGGCTCTGTGGGGGTAGCCCTCGCCTTTGCTCAGCTCCACCTGGGGTAGCCAGCGGCCTCGTGCCACCAGACTCAGGGCCCAGCGCTGCATGTGGCTCCACCAGCGCAGCTCATCGGCCAGATCCGGATGACGACCTGAAAGCGGCAGCTTGGCTAGCCACTCGGTGGCAGCCATCGGTTCGATGGCCAGGCCCTGCACTTGCCAGGGCCACCATTCGGTGGTCTTCGGAATCGGTTCACCGGCCTGCAGCGGCAGACCGCACCACGGGGGGTCGTCCTCGGAGGATGCTTCTGCCGTCGTTGAGCGCTTGCGTTTCGGCTTAACGCTGCGACTGGGCAGCGTGAGGCAGGCCGTTGCGTCGATGATTCCGCCCGGCAGCAGGTCGCGTTCCGTGAGCCAGGCGCGCAGATCCTCGGTGCTGAGGGTGAAGGGATGAATCGCGGGGGTGGCACCCGGTCCCATCGGTTCGGCCACACGCCAGGTGTCGGCCCATACGAGCAGAGCAGCTCGACCGGAGCTGCTGGGGGTACGAATGGCCGGAAGCCAGGTGGCGTGCAGCAGGCTCATGGCCGCGACGCAGACAACATGCGTTGGGTTCCGTGAAGCAGGAGCGAGCAGCCGATCAACGGCAACCACCCCATAACGAGATCCTGCATTAATGATGCCAGGGAATCAGCATCTGCCCAAGGGGGTGGCAGGCACATTCCCAAACTGCGTATTCCGCAGACGGCTCCCACCAGCCCAGCCTGCAGGTGGGAGTCCTCCGGATCCACACGCTCAAGGTGGAAGGCCAGTAGTCCGTAAAACAGTCCGCATCCTGTGGATCGCACCGCCTGATCCACACCGAAGGGCAGGCTGAGCAGCCCCGCCGCTAGCCCTGCGACAAGGGCCCAGATCAGGGAGCGCAGTCTCAACGCTGCGCGACTCTGCTCGGCGGTGCTATCGGCCAACGTCGGTGGCAGCTCAAAGGCGATCATGGCTGGAGGACCTGCTGTTCAAGCCCGAACCCGCCATGGCTGTTGCACGATCGTCGCGAAACGAGGCAGCTGGACCCCGCACCGGTGCGGAGATTCGCGAAGCGTTCCTCGCGTTTTATGAGCAGCGTGGTCATAGACGGATGGCCAGTGCCTCACTCGTGCCTGAGGACCCCACGGTTCTGCTCACGATCGCAGGAATGTTGCCGTTCAAGCCGATCTTTCTCGGTCAGCAGCAACGGCCTGCCCCCTGTGCGACCAGCAGTCAGAAGTGCATTCGTACCAACGACATCGAGAACGTGGGTCGCACTGCGCGGCACCACACCTTTTTCGAGATGCTGGGCAACTTCTCCTTCGGGGATTATTTCAAGCAGCAGGCGATTGAGTGGGCCTGGGAGCTGAGCACGGTCGTCTACGGTTTGGATCCTAAGAATCTGGTGGTCAGCGTCTTCAGGGAAGACGATGAAGCCGAGCAGATCTGGCGTGATGTTGTCGGCATCAATCCGAAGCGCATCATCCGCATGGATGAAGCCGACAACTTCTGGGCCTCAGGCCCAACAGGACCCTGTGGTCCTTGCTCGGAGATTTATTACGACTTCAAGCCCGAACTCGGCGATGAAGGAATCGATCTTGAAGACGACGACCGCTTCATCGAGTTTTACAACCTGGTGTTCATGCAGTCGAATCGTGATGCGGAGGGCAAACTCACTCCGCTGGCGAATCGCAACATCGACACGGGGATGGGTCTGGAGCGCATGGCTCAGATTCTGCAGAAGGTTCCCAACAACTATGAAACCGATCTGATTTTTCCACTGATTGAAGCGGCTGCTGATCTGGCTGGTGTCGACTATCACAAGCTGGATGACAAGCGTCAAACGTCGCTCAAGGTGATTGGCGATCACAGCCGCGCCGTGACGCAGTTAATTAGCGATGGCGTCACGGCAAGCAATCTTGGCCGCGGATATATCTTGCGCCGGTTGTTGCGTCGGGTGGTTCGGCATGGACGTCTGCTGGGCATCGACAAGCCGTTTCTGCAGACCATGGGTGAAGCCGCCATTGAGCTGATGCAGGCGGTTCATCCTCAGTTGTTGGAGCGCAAGGAGGTGATCCTGGCGGAACTGCAACGCGAGGAAGAACGGTTCCTAGAGACCCTGGAAAGAGGCGAGAAACTGCTGGCGGATGTGCTGGCAGCCCAGCCGAAGCAGATCAGTGGTGCCCAAGCCTTCGAGCTGTATGACACCTATGGATTTCCGCTGGAGCTCACGCAGGAAATTGCCGAAGAGCATGGTCTGACCGTCGATCTGGCCGGATTTGAAGTGGCGATGGAGCAACAGCGTCAGCGTGCCAAAGCTGCTGCCGTGAGTATTGACCTCACACTCCAGGACGCCATTGATGAGGTGGCTTCAGGGATCGATGGAACCGATTTTCGTGGTTACGAGCAGCTGGAGCAGAGCAGCAGTGTGCAGGCTCTTGTGGTGAATGGAGACCCCGCGCAACAAGCCGTTGCCGGTGATTGCGTGCAGGTGGTGCTTGATTCCACTCCCTTTTATGGCGAGGGGGGCGGCCAGGTGGGGGATCGCGGCATGCTGGCGGGTGAAGGTCATGACGGCGATGGCCTGATTGTCAGCGTGGAATCCGTGAGCCGAAACCGCAGCGTTTTCGTGCATAGCGGTCGGGTTGAGCGGGGAATACTGGCGGTCGGCGATGTGGTGCAGGGTCGTGTGGATCGGACCTGCCGTCGCCGTGCCCAGGCCAATCACACCGCTACGCATCTGTTGCAATCGGCGTTGAAGCAGGTGGTGGATTCAGGCATCGGTCAGGCCGGATCGCTGGTGAACTTCGATCGCTTGCGTTTCGACTTCCATTGCCCGCGGGCTGTGAGCTCTGATGAACTTGAGCGCATTGAGGTTCTGATCAACAGCTGGATCGCTGATGCCCATGAGCTTCAGGTTCAGGAAATGGCGATTGATAAGGCGAAAGCAGCTGGCGCTGTGGCCATGTTTGGTGAGAAGTATGCCGATGTGGTGCGTGTCGTCGACGTGCCTGGTGTTTCGATGGAACTTTGCGGTGGCACCCATGTGGCCAATACCGCTGAAATTGGTTTGTTCAAGATTGTGAGTGAAAGCGGAGTGGCAGCTGGCATTCGACGCATTGAGGCTGTGGCGGGCCCAGCGGTGCTCGCTTACCTCAACGAACGCGATGCTGTAGTGAAGCAGCTAGGAGAGCGCTTCAAGGCGCAGCCCGGCGAGATTGTGGAGCGCGTGAGTGCACTCCAGGATGAGCTGAAGACCACGAGTAAAGCTCTGCAATCTGTTCAGGCGGAGTTGGCGGTTGCCAAATCAGCGGCTCTGGCCTCCAAGGCGGTTGCGGTCGGTGAATTTCAGCTGCTGATTGAGCGTCTTGACGGTGTGGATGGCAACGGTCTTCAAGGCGCTGCTCAGAACCTGAGCGATCAACTGGGTGAGGAGGCAGCAGTGGTCATTGGTGGTCTGCCGGATCCTGCCGATCAGGGCAAGGTGATTCTGGTGGCAGCCTTCGGCAAAGCCGTGATCGCCAACGGACTGCAGGCGGGCAAGTTCATCGGCGCGATTGCCAAGCGCTGCGGCGGCGGTGGTGGTGGCCGTCCGAATCTGGCTCAGGCCGGTGGCAGGGATGGAGCCGCTTTGGATGGAGCCCTGAATGAGGCTCGCAAGCAGCTCAGTGCTGCTCTGGGCTGAGTTTCTGTTCTGAGCGGCCTCTTGTCAGGCCTGATCGTAAAGGCTGAAATTCAGCCTCACGATTAGATCATTGAAGTCTGGGTTGTTGTTATCCAGTCCTTCGAAGCCGATCAGATTGCTGCCCAGCATCCGAATGTGATTGGTGCCGTTGGGATTGGCATCCGCAAATGCAAAATAGTCAATCACTTCCGCAAGCTGATTACTTGTTAGTCGTAAGACCGGTGCGAGCAGTGATTGTTCCTGAACAACGGCTTCGCTTGTGCTGGTGATGCCATTCTCAGTCGTGAGATCTTCGAGCGCTTTCACGGTATTTGCCTCATGGAGAGCGGCAGCTTGGTAGCCGTCATCTCCTGGTTGCAGGATCTGGCCGCTGAGCGGATCAAGAACGGCACCGTTTGTGTCGAGCACTCGATAGAAGCTCACCTGTGAGGAAAAAGCAGCCTCCCTGCTCACTTCAATTGATGTATCAACGAGCATGTCTCTGTTCAAGCCAGTGAAATCAAGCAGGGGAGCGATGGTTTGCTGTTGCCCGATCAATGCATCCAGGTCACCAGTGCTGTGGCTGAGCTCCAGGTCGACGATGAGTCCACTGCTGGATTGAATTCTTGCTTTGCTGTCATCCAAGAGCTTCGGCTCAAGAAAATTCAGGCGTGGGTCATCCAGATCTTTCAATTCGCTGAGATCAGCTCCCTCGACTTCGAAGAAACGCACTTGCTGGTAGTCGACCAGTGAGAGCTGTTGCCTGAAATCATCGTCTTTCAATAGGGTTAGATCCCCCTGTAGGAGATTGGAGAACAGGATCTGGGAGCGTTGTTGCAGCTCAGCGAGGTCATTGAGGGATGCAAGATCGGTCGGCTCACTATCGTCGAAGATCACCATTCCGAAGCTGTTGACGTTGTTCGCGTGGCCTTCGAGTGAAGCGTTTAATTGCAGGGGGATGTCCGTGTTTTGCAGAACCCCATCGCGGCGAGCTCTGGTCGTGAGCTGCACGGCCTGATTCTCGCCGGCACTAAATATTGGGGTTAGATCGATGTCACCGAGGCCCATTCCTGCAAAGATCTTGGTCATGTCTGCAGCGATGCCCTGCTCCAGACGGATGCTGCCGGATGCTGGGTTTGCATCGGTGGCCTGGTTGTCGTTCATGGCGAGATAGACCCAGTCGGCATGTCCATCACCATCGAGGTCGTAGAGCCGTGCTCCTTCTCGACTCAGGGGGTCGTAATTGAGGTCGTACCACTGCCAGGAATCGAGCTGGTCTTCGTCGAGAATCGTCAGGATCTCTTGTGGGCCCCCTGGTGCGGGTTGATCGCGCAGTACATCGAGGTCGAAGCCGATGCCGATGCTTGGCAAGGCACTGTTCTGCAATCTGAGATCCATTTGCATGCCACGGCTGGGCATGCCGGATACATCTGAGTCGCTTGTGCGCACCAATATTCCGGCTGTTGTATTTTCGAGAAATTGTGCACCGTGCACAGTGAGCGGGTTTGTTTTTTTGTTGGTACCGATTAAGGTGTAATCACTATTTTCGCTGAGCTTGTTGGCAAGCTTGCGATTGTCATTGAGGAGTTGATTGATGTCTATCTCAGGCCAATTTCCAGAGCCACCATTGAGATTAATGGTGTTTGTGCTGATCTCAGATCCATCAGCATTTTTTAGGCTGTATTGAAGGCTGTTATCTGGTTGTAGATTAAAATAGTCATTGGCTGTGAGTGTCAGGATCTGTTGAGAAACATCCTTTGGAAGCTCCAGGGGAATGGTGAGATCACCATTCTTGGATTCCTCTAATATCTCTTGATAAATTCCAGATAGTAAATTTGTTCTTTGCTGCAGCTCCCAAGATGCAGGAGAAAGATTATTAAAACGCGTAAAAGCGTCTTGAGACAGTAGCGACTCCTCGGGATCGAGGTTGCCGTCATCATCTTTCTGTTGAATTATTTCTGCTTCGTATTCGCTGACCCGCTTAAGATATCGGCGCCATTGATCGACATCGTGCAGGGTGAGCCTGAGATTGATTTCATCATTCGGATTTTCGGCCTGATTGTGATCAACTTGTAAGACCAGAGAATCTGACTTTAAATTTCCCCTTTTATCAAAAAAACATTGATAAGGCTTAGTCCTACTTCACTGGTGGTAATGGGTTGAATGGGTTGAGGTGTGTTCCCGAGGTCACCATAAAAACTGTAAATCCAGCTTCCTTTTCCGAAGGTTCCTGTGATTAGTAGGTCGTCATCAGGAATGTATTTAGTCATGGACGTTTGTGCTCCTGGGCTGGCAACGTTGTTGTTGCTTTGCTGGTTTTCATCCAACTGCCATGGCATTGGTGAAAAGGCTCCGGGTTGTCCGTTTGCAGGATCTAATGGGGCAATCCAGTGTCCATACAGGCCTCCGAGCACCAATTGGTCTGGGCGTTGCTCGTTTCCTGGAACGAATACAACAGACTGCAGCCCGTATTGGTCGTATTCCGATACTTCAAGTCCTAAATCGCTAAGGCTTAAGCTGTTAACTTCTCCGCGTGTTCCAGTTTTCCACCGTAAAGACTGTTTCTGGTTAGAGGTGATCTTGTTAAAGCGAGTGGAAGTTCCGCCTTCTATCCAGTACACAGTGTCATTTGAGTCAGGTCTGGAAGCTGGCTTATGAGCAATATCGGTGATTACGGTTTTTCCGTCAGCAGCGTAAAACTCTTGTAGGCCTTTTTCGGACGCATTGCCCTCTGTCGATCTACTGAGAATTTGCATCGGGGTTATAAATTGTCCTATCTCAGAGTCAAAGATTATGGAGGCTATATAGAGGCTAGCGTTCTGATGCTCGCCGGGTGCTCCTTGGTTATCAATTGCAGTGGAGTAAATCAGCTGTGTCTCGTTAAGGGCAAGGTCTGGTAATAGTTTTTTAAACGTTAATGTATTAGTTCCTACTTCACTTGTTTCATAGATATTATTTCCGCCTGCCATCACGATGCTGTCAGGATTGTATGGGTTGGCCTCAAATGGAAGGATAAAGCCTAAATCTTTGTTTTCTCCAGACTGAGCTACCCAGCTTGTGTTTTGCTGATTATTTTTTTCGGACTCAAGTTGAAATATTGTATCGTTATATTTAACAATATCTCCGGACTTGTTCAGGCTAAATTTTGCAATATACCCTGCTTGGTAGTAGTTTTGAGATGAGAGATAGATGTCTTGAAGGCCTGTGGTCGGATTTTTCCGAACGATCGCAACTTCTCCGTCTCCCATCCAGTAATTTGTGAAAGTCTTGTCCCCAAATTGCCCAAAAGATGCAGCATTGTCTTGGAAAGATGATGTGACTGTGTTGCTTACAGGATCCCAGTCGGTCATCATGACCTCGAAAGTATTCAACCCCGGGGCTGCCAGGCTTCGCCACCAAAAGTCCGGATCGGTTTGTGATTGATCCGCTGTGGGCATCTGCAGTGCCCAGATTCCTCCGTCATCGGTCTGGATCGCGAAATGCTTACCATCTTGTTCCGTAAAAACCACCGTCCGGCTGTCAGCATGTGGCTGACCTTTGGATTCGATGAAGTCAGCTTCGGCAGCATCGTCTTTGAATCCTTCGATATATGGTCCGTAAAGTGGCGTCCATTCTTGTTGATTAGATTGGTTGCCAAAGTCGATTTGTAGGAGGCCGCCTGCATAATTTAAGGATGCTGCAAAACTTGATAGCGCAAAATGATTTCCACCTGAAACGACACTCGTTCCATCTGCATTTCGGGGATCTGATGTTAATGAAAAATTTTCTGATGCTTGATTGTTGCCAATTTCTCTCCCATTAAACTCTTCATGCTGATGTCTGATTAATGTAAAGTTTTCTGGGTTGATTTCCAAGCGGTCAATACGGCTAATCTTTCCTGATTTGGACGAACCAAGGAATGCGATCAGTTTGCCATCCACGAGCTCGGGGTGGATGGCTAGGCGTTGAAGCTCGTAGTTTTCTTTTGGAGCTTTGTTGTCTAAAAGCTCGTCACGTAGTGTTTCGCTGCCCTGGAGATCGTGCCACTGAATGCCATCAAGGCTGAGCTGCAATTGAAGGTTCGGCCCTTCGCTGACTGCTTCGTCTGGCCCGAATAACCTAGATCGACTGCGCATTAGTAGCACATCACCATTCCAGCTAATGGCATCTAAACGGTAATCACTCGTACCCTCTGATTGATGATTGATATTGGTCTGTTCTTGCCGGAGATCAGCATTCTTGAGCTGTGTCGAGTTAACGCTCAGACTGGTGTTAAAAGGACCTTCCCCACTGATTGCTTTGCTCTTGAAGCTTGTGATCAGGTTGTGGCCGCTCCACTCCAAACCACTCACCAGTTCCTGATCAAGTTTGTTCAGCAAGTCCGCATCCATTGGGATCCAGCGGATATCCCCGTCTGGCAGGATTTCACCCACCTGTAGACCTACGCCAGGCGTATTGATGCCGGCGTAGTTGGAGTTGTTGCCGCGTCCAACGGCGATGTAACGGCCATCAGCCGAGATCGCGAGGTGGCCAACGGATTGCGAGCCTTCGTAGCCGCTGCCTGGCACCGAAACCCATCGCCAGGTGGTGTTCGATTCCAGGGGA
The DNA here is from genome assembly GCF_900473965.1 of Synechococcus sp. UW179A. Classification (NCBI taxonomy): domain Bacteria; kingdom Bacillati; phylum Cyanobacteriota; class Cyanophyceae; order Synechococcales; family Synechococcaceae; genus Synechococcus; species Synechococcus sp. UW179A. Next base: position 48,559 of record NZ_UCNJ01000024.1, read on the forward strand.
TTGCCGCTGAGGTCAACTTCGCGGACATACACGCCACCGTTCACACTTCCGGCGTAAATCAGAGTGTTCCCGCTTTGTGGGTCTGGCAGTACGGCTAAGCCATTGGTGGCGCCGGCTGCCAGTGTTTGCCCTGTTTTGTACGAAACTCCAAGACGCCCTTGGTAGCCGTCACGAGTGACATCCAGTCTTACAGGATGCCAAACGTTCGGGGTGATCGACGTCATCGGTTTGTTTTGACTAAGCCTCATCTAGGCCGATTTGGTCACTCTGTCAGCTCTGAAGTTGTTGATGTATGCGCTGCAGTTGTCGACTAGCCCTGGCAATGCAGAAGTGCACGCCTCCTAACTCTGTCGTGGCCTGTTCAAGGTGCTCTTGTGCATCGTCGTGTACAGCTTCGATCCCGTTCAGCAGCATGGCGATGACCTGATTGCCGCGACGGCAGCGCTCACTGACCAGAGAAAGCATCTCTACAACAAGATCAGTGTCAAACAACATGGCCTGCAGCAGAGCCTGGCCTTGAATAGCCAGAAGTTCTGCGGGTCCCCCCACAACGCGGAAGTCGGCGTAGTGCTTGCCATTGGCGAAGAATCCAACTTCGCCAAGTAACTCCACGGCTTCCACTTCGGCCAGAGTGTGGACCTGATCGCCGTGGTGGACATCAACCGCGATACGCCCCTGAGTCAGCAACATCAATCTCTCCACGGATTCGCCTTGATGAAATAAGACGTCTCCTTCGACGGCCGTCAGCTTCTCAGGGTTGAGCTCCTGTTGGTGCGCGACCAATAGGAGCTTCAGTCGTTCTCTGAAGGCCTGTAGCTGAGGTTCATCTCCCCACATGGCTCCACGGCTGTTGTCTCATTGATACATCCATTCGCAGTACAATGCCCGCGGGGATGGAAGGATCAGCCAGTGATGGCACTGGGAAGCTTCAGTTCGTTTCGCCACTCGTTAAGGGGACGATCCCAGCCCTCTTCCAGTTTGCGCGCGATCACAAGCTCGGCATCCAGTCCCATCTGGAAGCCTTTCGCCAGTGCGCGCAGCATCGGCGCCAGAGGTTCATCCTTCTGCAGTGCCGTGAGCATTCCTCCGAAGATCAGCATCACCGCCAGAGGGGATCGGTTCTGGGCGAGATTGAATCCCTGAAGACCTAGTTCACTGACGCCATCGATTCCAAATCCGGTCAACACATGAGCGATGTCGTGGGTCTCCTTAAGGCGGTGCGTGATGTAATCACGCTCATTGTTGATGGGTGAAGGGTCGAGAAGCGTGTCAGGAGTGATGCCCAGGCTGACCAGTTGATCGGCGTAACAACGTCCGAGTGTGCCATCCGGAAGGGTCTGTAGTGCCGATAAGTCGATCGGTTGCGGACGCCAACCATCCTTGACTAATTGAGCGAAGTCGGGATTCTCCATTAGATGGCGGGCCATCTGCTCGGCCATCGGACTGTCTTTCACGTTGGCTCCGATGGCAAGGACGCTGTCCAAAGAGCCTGGATTTTTGAGGAAGGCTGCCAAGCTGGCTAGCAGCTTCAGGCTTTGCAGTCGTTCTCCGAGTTTGATTTGCATTGATGCTGGGCAGGTCCGCATAGTTTGCGGCCTTTGCAGTGTTCAGTCATGGTCTGAAGATTGGGTGGATATCCACCGCGTTCGTTAATCCAGACCTCTGACGTGCTATGGATTCAGAGTCTTTTCCATGGCGATCATGCTGCCTTGGATCGAGACTCAAGTTCAATTTGACCTCGCTGCCGATGATCAGTCGCGACGATCTGCGGGCTATCGCTCTTTTCGAGAGTCTTGACGATGAGCTGCTTGACAAGATTCTTGACCGACAGCGTGAGCTGGTTCATGAAGCCGATCAAATCATTGTGATGGAGCAGGACTGGGGAGAGTCCCTGTTTTTGCTGTGCGATGGTCTGGCCAAAGTGCGCACTTACACCTCCGATGGTGATGAGGTCGTGATGTCGCTGTTAGGAGCGGGTGATGTCTTTGGCGAGATGGCGGTTTTCGATGGAGACACCCGGTCTGCTGATGTGGTTGCTCTGACCAATCTGCGTCTGGTGAAGCTGCGCATTCCACCCTTTGCGGCACTGTTGAATCAACAGGCTGGCTTTGCGCTCGCCCTCGCCCAGCTGGAGGCGAACCGCTTGCGTGACCTTAATCGCCGTTTTGCACTTCAGACTGCGGATGCGACGACCAGGCTTCTCGGTGCCCTTGCTTATTTGGCCCGCAAGAGCTCGGCCGATGACGATCTCCAGGCTCAGATACCACCTCTCGCCCAGCTGGAAATTGCCTTGATTGCAGGTCTTGCCAGGGAAACTGCCTCGCGCACACTGAGCAAGTTGCGGACACGCGGCACGGTGATTGAGGATAACGGGCGTTTGTCTCTGGCTGATCTCAAGCCTTTGGAGAAGCGTGGTCTGCTGTCTTAAACAGCCTTGCTGAGCGCTCAGAACCGATATCGCAGCTTGCCGTAGACACCGCTGCCGAGCAGCCAGTCGTTCCAGAGCTCGATGTTGTCGTCGTCGTTGAATTGGTCCGTCCAGCCCAGTGAGATTGACCAATGGCGTCCATGCAACCAGCGCAGCAGGATTCCGCCAGTGCCAATCGTGTCGTTGAAGCTCAAGGAGTCGCGGTTGGTTTGAATCCCGCCCATGCCGAAGAAAGGCACCAGTTGGAGAGTGTTGTTTTGGTTTTGCCAGAAGGACCAGTTCAATTCAGCGCTGCTCAACCAGCCAGTGTCTCCGCTGATCAGGGTTCCTGGCAGCCCTCTCAGCCCCACATCGCTTCCCAGTGAGAAACCCATGTCGTTGGTGAGTTCGTTGAACGCCACTTGACCGGCCGCACGCCAATTGAGTTGAAGGTTGGGCGCCATGCGCCAACCCAGGGAGGTGATGCCACCCAGGGCTCGCGATTGGTCGGGGTTGATGCCGTAGTAAGCCAGATCCTTCAGTTGCTCTGCGCTGCTGAAGCCTGCAAGTCCTTGCAGCCAGTACATCTGCCCCGACCATCCGAGGTTGTCGTTGCTTCCCGCATGTCCGATAGCAAGTCGGAGGTAGCCGGTGTTCAGCTGCCCGTCCGGGCCGCCACCGATGATCAGCGGAACCGAGCGACCATCCAGATAGCTGTCGCTGCGGTTGGCGCTCAGGCCAGCCTGTGCGAACCAGAGCTGACGATCTGAATCTTTGAGGGTCCATTGCAGCTGCGCCAGCCCCTGGTACTGACGGAAGCTGAGGCCATGGGCCGGACCTCGGGCTTCAACCAGATTGCGACGACTGGCGCCAAAGGATCCGGTGATGTTCACCGATTCCCCCAAGGGCAGTGTGTAACTGATGGAGCCAAGCGATGCTCCCAGCTCTGGATCACCATCAGCATTGAGTTCGCCGTAGATCTGAAGGAAGTCGTCGTCGATCAGAGCTTTTGGTTTCTGCAGCACAGTGAGCGCTCGCCATTCACCGCTGCCGGCATTGCCGTCGTTGCGAACACTCAGATCACCTCTCCAGGGATGGCTTGCAGGGGTGACCGTGAGAGTGAGTACGGCTTGAGTCGGATCACTTCCCAGTTTCCCAAGGCTTCCTGAGACGCTGCCGACGACAGACTGCTGCTTGAGTCGTTGCAGCTGTTGTTGAAGACTCGGCAGGTGAAGGGTCTGGCCTAGGAGGTTTGAGAGGCGCTTGCGCACCTTCTGCTGCAATTGCTGATCGTCACTGTTGATGTGTAGCTCGACCAGCCGGCCCATTACGACTGTGAGATGGGCCGGTGCGGGCTCTTCATCGATGAAGACCCGCGAATTCACATAGCCGTCCTGCTGCAGTTGTCCGCTGAGGGTTTCAGCGCAGCGTTTCAGGCGTGTTTCTGCACTGTTGTCGGCTAGGCAACGGCGCAACAGCTTCTGAAGTTCTGATGGGCTGTAAGGCGTTGTGCCTTTGATTTCAAAAGAGAAATCACCGTCGTCTTCTGAAGCTGGTTTGGACGGCGAGGCTCCTGGTTCAGTGAATGAATCGTTGTTGGGAGCCAGCTGTCGGTCGTCGACGTCCGGTTGGGTCTGGGGAGATTCCGGCTCAAGTTGCTGAACCGGTGCCGGGTCGGGCACGCGAGCGGGGCCCGGTTGAAGGGGAGGAGACACCAGTTGCGCCAGCAGAAGCAGCATTGATCTGGCAACTGTGAGATCAGGCGAACTTTAAAGTTGAACGAACAAAATTGGCCTAACCTCGTCAACAGGCACCAAATTTGTTGCAAGTTTTCCCTGGAGGCAGCACGTCATGCGAGGTCTGGTGCTGTGTCCACTCGTTGCGCTGATCGTTGTTTCTCCTGTTCAGGCGGATGTCGCAAGTCGTTCAGCGGATGGACTGGGGACTCTGGTTAATGGTTCAGCGAACGGTCGCTGCAACAGTGGTCTCTGCCGGATCGATGGTGGAATCGACAGTGGCAGCAATCGCTTTCATCGGCTCAGTGAATTCGATACCCGCGGTGCGATTCAGGGTGTGTCGATCAATAGTGATGGCGTTCGCAATCTGGTTCTGGGAGTCACAGCTCCGGACGGCAGCTTCATCAACAAGAACGTTTCACTGACCTCTCCATCGCATCTGTTCCTGCTCTCTCCAGGGGGGATTCAGGTGATGCCGGGTGCCTCTTTTCAGCAGATCCCTCAACTGACGCTGAGTACGGCAGCGCAACTGCGCTTTGCCGGTGGTGTGTTTGATGTGTTCAATACGCCGCACCACGCCATCGCAGCTTTGAACGCTGATCCTTTGCCTGGAGCTCTGGGCTTGCTGCCAGGGGAATTGGGAGACAAACGGCCCTGGATCCGCATGGAGGGAATCTCCATTGATGTCGATGAGGCTCTGCTCGTGGACGCTCCTGGCGGTCGCATTGATGTTGATCAGAGTCGTCTTTCGGTCAGTAACCCCGCTGGAGATGGCGGCACGCTCACGCTTGCTGCTGATCTGATTCGCGTTGGAGAGGGAGCTGAATTGCTGGCGACTGGCTCCGGGAACGGAGGGGTTGTCCAGGTCGGTGGCAGTTGGCAGAACAGCGATCCCGCTGTGCGCCAGGCAACTCAAACCTGGATGCAGCGTGGCTCTCTGGTGGATGCTTCCTCTACCGGTTCAGGGGATGGAGGCACAGTCGTGATCTGGAGTGATCTCGGCAATCCCTCCGGAGGAACGGTCGCGGAGGGCTCGTTGCTAGCGCGCGGTGGTTCGGTCAGTGGAGCTGGCGGGCGGGTTGAAACATCAGGTTCCTATTTGCGTGCTCAACCTGAAGTCATAGATGTCTCGGCGATCAAGGGATCGACAGGTGAATGGTTGCTTGATCCCTACAACATCACGATTGGCAATTCTACTGGAACGATCACTGAACAAACCGATCCTTCAGGTGGAGGACGGTTGTTTGAATCCAGTGCGTCCGCTTCACGGGTGGATGTTGCTGACATCAAAACGGCACTCGGCACCACAACAGATGTGCGGATTCTCACCGGATCAGCGGATCCTTCCGAGGGAGGAAACATCACCTGGGAATCAGATGCGCCACTGAATTACTCAGACAGCTCAGGAAAGCTCACCCTTGATGCCGCTGGATATATCCAGCTCAATTCCAACATCACCACGGGTTCCGGTGGACTGTCTCTCCAGGCTGGTGTGGGCTTCGTGGAGGCTGCATCTGGGGTCACCCTGGACCTCAAGGGACCGTTAAACATTTCGACCGGGGATACCAACGTCGGCAGTTCAGACTCCACCTCCCCTGCGCTGGCCGCAACGCTCACCGGCTCAGGTCCGCTCGCCAAAACCGGTAACGGCGGGCTGATCCTGTCGGGTAACAGCAGCACCTGGTCGGGCCCCACAGATGTGCAACAGGGCACTCTGCGCGTGAACGGTGCCAATGCATTGGGTGCAGCGGGTACCGCCTCATCCACCACGGTTCAGCCCGGCGCCACCCTTCAACTGGCTGGGGGCATCAGCCTCGCGGAGAACATCGAGCTCAGGGGAGGCACGCTGACGAACTGGTCCGGGGACAACACAGTCACCGGCTCCCTGAGTCTGGCAAGCAGCGCCTTTGTGGATGCACGACAGGACACCCTCACGCTCGATCCCAGTACTGGCGATGCTGTCTCCGTTGTTGACGCGACGTCGGCCTACAACTCCGATCTCACGCTAGCGGGTGCTGGTGACCTTGTTGTGGAGGGCAAGTTCAACCTCAAGGACGGTCAGCCCACCCCTAGGCCCTACTACGGCGACTTCCGCCAGACCGGATCAGGTGTTGTTCGTTTCAAGGACGACCTGATGGTGGAGCGGCTGGAGTCCACCGCAGGCGGGACGCTCTGGATGGATCAGCCGGCTGGAGCACCAGCGGTGATTCCGCCAGGCTCATCACTTTTCCTGGACAACGGTGCGTTCCTGCGCCGTGACAAGACCGAAACGGTGACTGGCACCAGCCTTGAATTAGGCGCTGGTGGTGGTGGCATCAGCGTTGGGACGAGCTCCACGCTGGTCTGGGATGCCCCCATCAGCGGGACAGGGACATTCACCAAGGCGGGAGATGGGACGCTCCGCTTTCCCGCTTCGGCGGCGATCAGCTACACCGGTGCCACCCTCGTGAAGGGCGGCTCCCTTGACGTGTTGTCTGCATCGCCGACCACAGCCACTTGCAGCGGTACGGGTTCCTCGAGTCTCTGTGCCGGTGGCGGCGGCCGCAGTGGTGGCGGAGGAGGAGGTGTTGACCCCACGCCTGAACCGGAACCGGAACCCAGTCCTGAATCGGAACCGGAGCCGAGTCCTGAACCGGAACCCGCGCCCACCCCTGAACCGGAACCAGACCCCAGTCCTGAACCGGAACCGGACCCCAACCCGGAATCGGAGTCGACCAATGAGCAGCCTGAGTCCGATGCGGGCATCGTCTCTGATGAGTTGCAGAATGCGGTGGCCGATGTTCCTGTCTTTCTTCCTGCTGAGCAACGGTCCACTGTTGATTCTGATTCGCAGACCTCCGTCAGCGGCCAGGCAGATCTGATCGCGGCCCAGCCGCAAAGCCTTGATGCTGGTCTGCAGGTTGATCTTGGCCTTGGAAGCGATTCCTCGACCACAGCAACAGCAGTCGTGCCTCTGACCACGGTGATGGCTCAGAGCACCCAGACCATGGCTCCCGAACAGGCGGTCGCGCAGTTGCAACAGTCTGACCAGGCCGCCGCAAGCCGCACGGCGTCTTTGCTTGGTTTGGGCCAAGCTCTTCAGAGCGCCCTCCCCTCCACACCCACTGTTGAGGATTTGCAGGGCGTGCTGGATCAGGTCGAGCGTCAAGGCTTCGTCACCAGTCCTGCAGTGCTTCAGGTCCGCTTCACCTCGACTCCGTCTGACAGCGCCCGGGACAGTTTTCTTGATCTGACCCTAATCAGTTCGAAAGCCCCAGTTCAGGCTCGGCGCTTAACGGTGGATCGCGAACGCTTCGCCGGCTTGCTCAAGGCCTTGTATCGCCAGCTGTCACGGCAGGAGTCCTTGGCTGTTGATGATCCAGCCTCGCCGACGCGTCAGCTGCATGCCTTGCTGGTGGCACCGATCCAGGATGCGCTTCAGGGCCAGGGCATCAAGACGCTGCTGATTGCTGCTGATCAGGGCTTACAGGCTGTCCCCTTCGCAGCACTCAACGATGGAACCTCGTTCTTCGGTCTGAACTACGCCTTCGGACTTACGCCATCTCTGGCCCTCACGCCGCTGACTCCAGCCCAGTCGACGTCTACAGGCCAGCTCGCCCTTGGAGCTTCTGAATTTGATGGGTTGGCACCCCTACCGCTCGTGCCCCAGGAGCTCGAGCAGCTGGATGCCTCAATCGGTGCCGATCGTTATCTCAACCAGGAGTTTTCACCTCAGGCCCTGCTCAATAGAGCTGCCGACCAGCGCTATTCCCGCGTGCATGTGGCGACCCATGCCGACTTTCGACCCGGGGGGCCAGCCCAATCGGTGTTGCACACCGGCACTGGGCCGATGTCGATGTCCCAATTTGCCCAGTTGCGCCGCAAGCGGGGCGAGACCCCCTTGGATCTGGTGGTGCTCAGCGCCTGCCGCACACTTCTCGGCGATCAAGAGAGTGAACTCGGTTTTGCCGGGTTGGCGTTGCAGGCTGGGGCCCGCAGTGCGGTGGGTACGCTCTGGTATGTCGATGATGTGGTGACTTCGGCATTCTTTGTGCAGTTCTATCGCTTGCTCGATCAGGGCCTGCCCAAGGCGGAAGCTCTGCAACGCACCCGTCAATTGTTTGTCACCGGCCTGATTCGCCTCGAGGGTGATCAAGTGATCGGCCCTGATGAGGTTCCCCTGCTCACGGATCTCACTCCTGGGCAGCGTCGCCGGATCTCCGCTGGGGTGCAGAACCCCTTCTTCTGGTCCGGCATTGAGCTGATCGGTTCACCCTGGTGACGGCTGACTTTCAGGGATTGCTGTGATTGAGATCACAGCAATCTGTGATCGGCCACAACCCCCTTGTCCTTAGGTAAGCGTCAATCTGGAGCAGTCAGCACCTCCGTGCCGCAGCACGCCGTTCAATGGTCCGTTTTCAATTCTTCTCTGCTGTCTGCTCATCGCTGCTGAGTGCATTGCTGCTGAGTGTGTTGTCCAGCCCTGTCCTCGAGGCGGCTCCCCGCAATTCTTTTCCTGGCCGCAGGGTTGGCGGGGGCACAAGGGGCGAGTGCGCGGCGCGCCCTGTTGTGCATCTGGTGCCCGCTACCAATGCATTCAGCCCAGGGGCAGGAAAGCTAATTGCATTACTGGAGGGCCCCTCTGCGGATCCTCAACCCTTAGAGGTCACACTGCAATCGGCGTCAGCGGAGGGGATCGCTGACCCTGGTGCCAGCCCGCTGATGCAGAAGCAGATTCCTGCTGCGGTGAATCGCGTGGTGCTGTTCAGCATTCCTGCTGCGTCTGGGCCCATGCTCTGGGAGTCGTCTTACCGATGTGGTGCCGATGGCGGAGCCGATGAATTCGGCTTCATTACATCATCAGCTCCACCGGCCCGTAGTCTTTTGCTTCCGGATGGCAGCCCAGAGGCTCAGAACCAGCGTGTGGAGATGGAGTTGGCTTCCCTTAAAGCTGCTTGCGGCACCTTGACGCCCCTAGCGCATTTAAAGGCGATTTTTCAGTTCGATGATGACGTCATCAATGACTCTTGGCCGGAGCAGGTCACGGTTCAGTGCTTCTGAGTTCGATCACATCCAGCGGTTCTAAACGTCCTTTGATCAGGACCGTTCCCCAAGATGTGCTGGTCACATGAGCTGGCAAGGCCTCGAGCAGGCACTGGGTTTCACCCGATACCAGGATCCTCACCATGCCTTCATGACGATCCTTCTCCAGGCCTTCCAGTCGAGACGCGCAGTTCACGGTGTCGCCAATCACGGCGTATTCCAATCGATTGCTGCTGCCGAGAGATCCAGTGAGAACGGGTCCGGAATGGATCCCGATCCGCATGCGCAACGCTGGCTGACCTTCTTTGGCCAGATCTTCATTCAGTTTTGAAATCTGTTCCTGAATTGCCAAAGCAGCTGTGACTGCATGGCATGCATCCATGGTTGGCCCCTTGGAGACAGGTGCGCCGAAGACGGCAAGCATGCCGTCACCGGTGAATTTGTTGACGATTCCGCCGCGACTTGTGACTGCATCGACGCCGATGCACATGCCACGGTTCAGCCATTGCATCAACTCAGAAGGGGTCAGCTGTTCGCTCACACTCGTGAAGCTGCAGGTGTCGCTGAACAGCACCGTGACCTGCTGCTCCCTACCCGTGAAACGCCCGTCTTTGATCAGATCTTCGCGTTGATCCCAGAGTTGTTGGGCAACAGCGGGAGAGCTGGTCTGGCCAAGCAGGCGCCGCATGTCTTGCTGGTGACGTTGGCTCTGCACCCCGCGCCTCAGGATGCCGCTACCGCTGATCAGCACAAGTCCGGAGAGGGGCATGGTCAGCCCGATCCAGATGCCGCTCAGCGTCAGCCCAAACACTGTTCCAATCAGGAGGATGACCGCGGCTGTGAGCAACATCAAGCTGCGGCGGATTCTCGCGGGCCGTTCGGCGATCAGCACACCCAGCAGCACCATCGCTAAAACAAGCAGCGATCGCTGCCAGCCCTGAATGGTGACGATTTCCGGTGTACGGCTCTGGAGTAGTCGCTGAAGAGCTTCCAGGCGCTGAGCATGCAGCTCGACCCCAGGAACTGCAAAAAACTCAGAGCTGCTGACGAAGCGGCTGTGGGGGATTTCAAACAGATCACGAAGGGAAGGAGCCACGCTGCCGACCAGCACCACTCGACCGTTGATCTTTTCCCGAGGCACCTCGCCATTCAGCAGAGTGGTTAAATCCAGAGAGGGATAGCGTCCTGGTGGATAAACAGGAAGCATGGCCTGATAGCCAGCTGCATCGACCCCCTGATAACCGCCGGATTGCTCTTTTAGCCAATGGTGCTCGTTGAGTTGTTCGAGCTGTCTGTCCAGGTCTCTGGTTTGGCTGGCTGTTTCCAGCAGTCGCAGTGGCAGTGATCGAAGAGCCTCCTCCTGACCGCCCACGTGAATGAGATCACGTCTCACAACCCGGTCAGCATCCATGACCAGGTCATTGAAGGCCTGTTGCCTGGCTGGTGCTCCAGGGATTGCTGTGATGCCATCGACTTCATTGCGAATCGAGATCAGGCGCGGATTGCGCTGAATCTCGTCCTGAAGACAGGGCTTGGCCTGATCGCGATACAGGTCAAGGCCGATGACGCTGGCTCCAAGGGCGTCGAGCTGTTTCAGAGCTCTGCAGAGAAGGGTGTCGTCGAGGGGCCAGCCGTAGAGCTTGATGTCGGCTTCGTTAATCCCTACCACAGTGATTGGCCAGTTCAGGTCTTTGGCTTGACCATCATTGGCTCGGTTGCGCAGGTTGATGGCCAGGTCATAGACGAGCAGGTTGGCAGTCTCGACCAAGGGCGAATGCTGAAGGCCAACCAACAGCCCAATAGCTAAGGCATAGGGAACGACCTGGCGAATCGGGCGTGGCCAGTTCATTGCTCCTGACTGGAAAGACTGAACAGTCTTTGCATGCGAGCGATCAATGCCCGACGTCTGGACTCAGCACGTTGCTGCTTGTTCGCTTGGAGTTGCTGCCGTCGTGCGGCCATGATCGAGCCCATGGTTTCAAGAATCTCCGGTTGTTCTTCGATCAGTGGCAGAAGGTGTTTTCGCTCGATCTCGATCAAGACGCATTCGCTCTTGCAAATCACACTCGCTGAACGTGCTTCACCTGTGCAGAGCGCCATCTCTCCGAAGGCATCACTTGCCTGAAGATCGGCGACGTGCCGACCTGGGTGTCTTGTGGAGCTATTGGCGTTCGCTTGAAACACTTCCAGTGTTCCGCGGACTACGAGAAACAGACTGTCTCCATGCTCTCCCTGCCTGACGACCGATTCACCAGGCGCAAAGGTCTCGCAGCCTGCTAGAGCCGCCAGCATTTCAAGCTGATGGTGATTGAGGTGACCAAAGATCTCAGTTGAGGACAGGAGGTTTTGCTTGTGCTCCGACGTAATGTCGTTGGATGGCAACTTGGCTGGGCTGGGCTTGGTGCGAACGTCTCGGATTGGGTAGGGAATCGACTGATCAATGCGGTGGAGTGCATACCAGATCTGCTCAAGCACAGAGCTTCTCAACTGGCGTAATTCCAGTGCGGTGGTTTGCCAGGTGAGCAGGCTGTAGGTGATAGAACTGTCGGCGAAGGATGACACCCACACCTTGGGAGTGGGGTGACGCAGCACCTTGCGGTTGTCGTGAAGAGTGTGTTGCAGCAGCTCAATGGCTTGGCGTGGAGGCAAGCTGTAATCCAATCCGAGCTCGATCATCTGACCCACGGGTTCTTCAGGCTTGAAACGGCGCAGACCTTCCACAGCAATACGGCTGTTCGGAACCACGGTGATTGAGCCGTCTAGTCCACGCACTCGGGTCGTCATCAAACGGAGGGAGGTGACAATTCCGGTTGTAGTGCCCAGATCAATCCAGTCACCCTCTTCAAACGGTGAGTCAACTTGTAGGGAGATTCCCGCGAATAGATTCTTGAGCGTCTCTTGAGCGGCAAGACCGATGACGGCGGTGACAACGGCTGAAGTTGCTGCCAGTCCGACGAGATTGACGCGGAAATCTCTGTGAATCACCACCATCACCACGGCTGTGATCACGGCAAGGGTGAGCAGGTCCCGCAGGATCTTGGCGGTGGGTTTCCACCAGCCCAATTCCGCTGGAATCTGCAGGATTCCCCAGGTCAGGATGCGGATCAGGCTCAGAGCCCACAGCAAGGTGATGGCTGCTGCAAGTGAGTTCTGCAGCACTGTCGCCCCGCCATCGCTGACGATTTCAGCCAGTTTGCTGAGCAGCGGGATGCCGATCGCTGCAATCAAAGGCAGTCGCAAGGGAGGCGGGCTGAGCTTCTGGCGTTGGCAAATCCGATGGATCGTCAGCAGTGCCACGATGACCAGAACGCTCAGAGTCAGAGTCATGGCGCTCAGTTCTGCAGGTAGGTGCTCTGGCGCAAACTGATCTCCAGATGGTCCATGAGTCGTCGTGCTTCGGCGATCTTGAGCTGGTTAGCTCGGATGGACCGCTCACTGGCGATACGCAGTCGTTCCAGCAGAGATTCCGGGTTGTGTTCCATCGCCATCAGCACCTCAGCGTTGGTGTCGCCACGAACCACGTGATCCACCTGGTATGCACCGCCTGGTGCCAGACGAATGTGCACCGCGTCGGTGGTGCCGAACAAGTTGTGCAGGTTGCCCATCACTTCCTGATAGGCCCCGCCCAGAAACATCCCGATCAGATAGGGCTCTTCCGAATGGAGGGAATGCAGCTCCAGCAGTTGCTTGCTGCGCCCATCGGCAATGAAGCGGTTGAGGCGCCCATCGGAATCGCAGGTGAGATCAGCAAAGTGGCCGAGCTCAGTCGGTTTTTCCCCCAGCCGGTGGATTGGCATCAGAGGGAAGAGCTGCTGAATCGCCCAGGTGTCGGGGGCAGAGCGAAAGATTGACAGGTTCGCGTAGTAAGTGAGAGCAAGGACAGCCGGTAAGGCCTGAAGTTCTTCGGGGAGCACAGCGTCTTCAGGGAGCCTTTCCACCAGAGCTTTGGCACAGGCCCAGGTGAGCTGCTCCGCCTGGCTGCGCTCGGTGAGGCTCAGATAGCCGAGTCTGAATGCGGCTAAGGCATCGTCTTTGAATTTGAGAGCATCATTCCAGGCTTCCTGCAGTCGAGACACATCTGCACTGCCGTCATTTGGGAGTGTCTTGATCCCTTCCAAAGTGTCGTGCAGGTTGCCCACTATCAGAGACTCTTGCTCGGAGCGCGACGGTGTGGAGTGCGGTACTCCGCCGGTTCCGAGAACGTTGAAGACCAGGACCGAGAAATGGCTGGCGATGGCCCGGCCGCTCTCGCTCACCAGAGTCGGGACGGCTACGCCGTGGGGTTCACAGCCTTCCTTGACTGTGGCCACCACGTCGTTGGCGTAGTTCTGAAGCGAGTAATTGGTCGAGGCGGCCGTTGCTGTGCGACTGCCGTCGTAATCAATACCCAGTCCTCCTCCCACATCCAGATATCCCATCGGAGCGCCGAGTTTGTGCAGCTCCACATAGATACGTGATGCCTCCTGCAGCGCGTCCTTCACGACACCGATGTCGTTGATTTGGCTGCCGACATGGAAGTGGAGTAATCGCAGCTCTGCAAGCAGACCTGCCTCGCGTAGAGCTTCGACAGTGGCGAGGATCTCAGGAACCGGTAACCCGAATTTGGCCTTATCACCAACCGAGCTACCCCAGCGGCCAGTGCTTCGGCTGGACAGCCGAGCGCGGATCCCGATCAGAGGTGCAGCCCCGAGTTCCCGGCTAGCGTCAATGATCCGTTGCACTTCATCGGCTTGCTCGATCACGACCACTGGCCGCCTGCCAAGGCGCCTGGCCAGGATCGCCGTTTCGATGTAGCGCTGATCCTTGTAGCCATTGCAGATCAGCAAGGCTTCGGGATCGTCAATCAGCGAGAGGGCAATAAGCAGTTCTGCCTTGCTGCCAGCTTCGAGACCGAAGTGCCAGCGCTTGCCGCAGGTCACCAGCTCCTCCACAACATGGCATTGCTGGTTGCATTTCACAGGGAACACGCCCTGGTAACGACCGCTGTAGTCGTATCGAGTGATCGCTCGCTCGAAGGCGGCATGCAGGCTTTCCAGCCGGTCTTCGAGGATGTCATCAAACCTGATCAGTAGTGGCAGGTTGAGATTGCGGCCTTGCAGGCCTTTCACCAGCTCCACCAAATCCAGGCTGCCGCCACGCTCTCCACGTGGTTGCACGCTCATATGGCCGCGCAGATTGATGGAGAAGTAAGGATGTCCCCAACGTTCGAGTCCATAGAGCTCGGAACTGTCCTGAATATTCCAGGAAGTGATCGCCGCTGATCGTCCCTCTGTCTCCTCACGTCCTGGTTGGTTGGCGTCGGAGAGCACCATGCGTGGGAAAGCGCAACGATTAATAGAGCAAATCTAAGGAGCCTGCCTCAGTGCAGCAGAAACCGGCAGGTGCCTGTCTTGCTTGCCAAGGGGGCAGCTGAGCGCAGAAGATGGCAGGCTTCTTGCTTTTGAATCTTCATGGCCACCGAACGCACGTTCATCGCCATTAAGCCCGATGGTGTCCAACGCGGACTGGTGGGTGAAATCCTCGGACGCTTCGAGAGCAAGGGTTTCAAGTTGGTTGGCTTGAAGCAGATCACCCCAAGCCGCGATCTGGCTGAGCAGCACTACGGAGTGCATAAGGAGCGTCCCTTCTTTGCCGGCCTGGTTGATTTCATCACTTCAGGTCCTGTGGTGGCCATGGTTTGGGAAGGCGATGGCGTGATCGCCAGTGCTCGCAAGCTCATTGGTGCGACAAAGCCTTTAGAAGCCGAGCCAGGCACCATCCGTGGGGACCTTGCCGTGAACATCGGCAGAAATGTGATTCACGGTTCTGATGCAGCTGAAACGGCTCAATTTGAAATCGGTCTGTGGTTCCAACCTTCCGAGCTCAATGAATGGTCCCCGTCCGACCAGAGTTGGCGTGTTGAGGCTTGATTGGTAAGCCATCGATTCGGATCACACAAGCCCTGGGGCAAAATCCTAGGGTTTTTTATTTCTAAGTTGCTGTGTGAATGTAATCCTTTCGATTTCCTGATTCAGGAAAAAAGCTGGATGATCGAATCCGCAAGAAAAAAACCGCCTTGCGTTAGCAAAGCGGTCCGTTGTTGAAAGCGACTTAGATATATTGTCAGATTAATCAAATGGAAGGTTGAAGATCTGTGCTGTTTAGCATTGGATTTGTTTGAGATCCGGGAATGGATGGATTGGTCGTAACCGGGTTGATCTGGTCATTGACTGGTTGAAGATTGCTGCTCATCAGGATTGGATTAGTCTCTAATCCTGCAATCGATGGGTTGATCTCAGCGTGATTGAACTCCTCGACCTTTGTGAATGTCTCAAGAGCAGGATTGGAATTCGGGTTCAGATTTTGTTGATCTTCTTGGCTAAGCAGGAAATCATTTTTGTTGATGATTCTTGAGCTCAGATTGTGTTGGCTGAAGTTGGCAGCCTGAACATCCTTGAAGATCACCAAGGCAATCTTATCGTTGTCTTGTTGGTTGAATCCATCGGAATCAAAGTACAGGGTGCTGTCATTTCCTTCTTGCGCGAAGCTTAAAAAGCCATCTTCAAAAATAGATTGTCGATTGAAGCCGATCCCATGGCCGATCAGGATGTCATCGCAGTCGATGCTGTCGCCGTTTTCACCGGTGATGAAGTCCACAAACATCAGCGGGTCGCTTGCATTCATCTGCGGATCCGATGCCTCGGAGGAGTTCAGACTGTTCAGCTTTGGCTCTTGATCCACGTTGGTGGTGTTGTCAGCCAGGGCTGGTTTGAACTGGTTGGTTTCTGCTTTGGGGCCCGTCTCAGCAACTGGGCTGTTGAGGTCCTGAACCGTCAGTTCCTCAATGGGACCCACCCGCTCTTTAGATTCTTTCGCTTGGAGCAGGCTTGTGAAGTAGTTGCGGGTTAGTCGCAGCTTGTCGGAGCCAGCACCGGAGATGTAGGTGATTCCAGTGCCGCCGTCGACGGTTAATTCATCATCTTGAGCACCAGTGTCCACAAGCAATTGCTTGGTCTCAAGGCCAGTGATTCTGACGTTGTCGAAGCCTTCGCCAGTTCGCACCGTGCTGTTGAGCGCATTGCCCTTGATCTCGACGCTGTCGTCACCAGGTCCAACATCCAGGGTGCTGTTGCGCATGGCCCAGGCCGTGGTGCTGTTGCCCAGCGCATTCGCATCAAGGCGCACGACATCGTTACCGGTTTCGGTTTCGAGCACTGAATGGTCGAGACCGATGGCTTCGGCGTAACCGCAGTGATTGGTGGCGCTGGCTTTGATGTGCACCTTGTCGTTATCGGCGCCGGTATTGATCTGAGAATCCAGGGCGCCATAGGCGGCGATGGTGTCAGTGGTGTTGCCGCGAGCGATGGCATTGATGCGCAGTTTGTCTCTGCCTTGGCCGGAGCTAAAAGAGCTGTTGTCCATGCCGTAGGCGGGATCAAAGGCGCCTGCGCGGGTCACAGCACGCAGATCAATGCTGTCGTGGCCAGCACCAGCATCCAGAGTGCTGTTGCGCATGGCCCAGGCATTGGTGCTGTTGCCGCAGGCACGGGCATGAATGCGCACGACATCGTCACCGGTTTCGGTTTCGAGCACTGAATGGTCGAGACCGATGGCTTCGGCGTAACCACGGCGATTGCTGGCGGAGGCTCGGATCTGCACCTTGTCGTTATCGGCGCCGGTATTGATCTGAGAATCCAGGGCGCCATAGGCGGCGATGGTGTCAGTGGTGTTGCCGCGAGCGATGGCATTGATGCGCAGTTTGTCTCTGCCTTGGCCGGAGCTAAAAGAGCTGTTGTCCATGCCGTAGGCGGGATCAAAGGCGCCTGCACGGGTCACAGCACGCAGATCAACTTTGTCGTGACCAGGCCCAACATCCAGGGTGCTGTTGCGCATGGCCCAGGCATTGGTGCTCATGCCGCGGGCATGGGCATGAATGCGCACGACATCGTCACCGGTTTCGGTTTCGAGCACTGAATTGTCGAGACCGATGGCTTCGGCGTAACCACGGCGATTGCTGGCGGAGGCTCGGATCTGCACCTTGTCGTTATCGGCGCCGGTATTGATCTGAGAATCCAGGGCGCCATAGGCGGCGATGGTGTCAGTGGTGTTGCCGCGAGCGATGGCATTGATGCGCAGTTTGTCTCTGCCTTGGCCGGAGCTAAAAGAGCTGTTGTCCATGCCGTAGGCGGGATCAAAGGCGCCTGCACGGGTCACAGCACGCAGATCAACTTTGTCGTGACCAGGCCCAACATCCAGGGTGCTGTTGCGCATGGCCCAGGCATTGGTGCTCATGCCGCGGGCATGGGCATGAATGCGCACGGAATCATTGCCTGCTGCGGTTGCAACGGTGGAATTGTTGAGTCCAGTCGCTTCGGCGTAGCCACCTCGATTGATGGCACCAGCGCGAATGTCAATGCGATCGTTGTTGTTTCCAGAGAGAATTGTCCGTCCGTCCACAGTGGTGACGGAAACGGAAGGTCGGGGGCCGCGGTTGCGTTGGAAGGCACGTGCGATGAAGTTCATGATTAAAGATTTGAGAGGAGCCTTTGCTCTCGAGCTGACTCACCTTCAGCGCAAAGTTCTTCCGATCCTGTGATGTGAATCAGGCCTGATTCACGGCCTGCTCAATGATTGTTGTGATCTGGATCACGGCCTGAAGGTCTGGCTCAGAAGTGCATGCAGCTCAAGGCTCTCAGCAGTTCTTCGTTCAACTTGGATGGTGTCCTCTTGAGGATTGCTCCGGTTAACAGGTCTGCGCTGACGGCGGCCAGCTATGGACCAGCCATCGGGCTCTCTCCAAGCAATGGCCCTTCCGCGCTGGAGTGGCGGGTCGAGGGCTGATGGCCTGTCGATTCACCTGAATCTGCATACCCTCGGGACAATCTCCCGAGGTTTTTTTGAACGCCGAATCGTTACTGCTACTTCAGGCTCTTGAAGGGGTTGTTGATCAGGCGTTTGCTGATGTGCAGCCTTGCACTTTTGCTCCAGGGGTCAGCCTGATACAGGAGGGTGAGACTCCGGATGGCCTGCTTCTGATCTCATCAGGTGTGGTCCAGGCCAGTTGGGAGGGACTGTCGGCGCTGGAGGGCCCGCTGCTCGGCCCTGGCAGCGTGCTCGGAGATATCTCCTTTCTGTTGGGTGGTGTAGCCCGGGCCAGTGTGAAGGCACGTGAGCCGGTTGAGGCTCTGCGTCTCTCGCAGTTCGCTCTCCATGCCCTGATGGAGTCGAACCCTGCGCAGGGGATGCGTGTCTTCAAGGCTTTGGCCGCCATCAATGCCCAGCGTTTGCTCTCGCAGACCCACTCTCATGGCCTTGACGGGGTGGCAGGACTTGGCGCCCCCTCTCTGATGCCGCCGGAGTTGGCGGCTGCGGTGCTCCGCTTCAAGCAGTGTGCCGCTGCGGTGGAAGCCGATTTTCGCCGTAGTGATCCCGATGCTGGACTGCGCAGGGATCTGGCCGCAGCATTTGACACCCTGGTTCGCCTGACTGGCAGTCTTTTTCCAGCGCTTTCGGGGGAGACCCCGGCACCTGACAGCCCAGCTCTTCAGGCTCTGCGCATCGAATTGCTTCCCTATCTGTTGCTGACCCGTTCGGCGGAGAGGATGTATCGCAAGCCCCGTGGTTATGCGGGCGATTTCCTCACGATTGCCTGGATGTATGCCGATGAGCCTGGCGGTGCTGGAGATTTAGGCACACTGCTTGATCGCTGTTTCCTGAATCAGCCTGCGGCCAGGGCAGTACGCAATCGCCGTGGCTTGTTGCGGGAGGAGCTGCAACGCGCTCTGACACTCACCGATCATCGGCCGTTACGGGTCACAAGTCTGGCGTGTGGTCCGGCCGCCGAGATCTTTGACATTCTTCTGCAGGATTCCGATCTCGCTGATCAGGTGCAGTTCACATTGGTCGATGTTGACCAGCAGGCCCTTGATTATGTGCGCGAGCGTTTGGTTCGTGAGGGACTTGAGACAGTGGTGCGGCTTGAACGGCGTAATCTTCTGCATCTCTGCATTGGACGCCAGAAGCTGGATCTTGAGCCTCAGCACCTGATCTATTCCATCGGTTTGATTGATTATTTCGATGATCGGATTGTTACCCGTCTGCAGGCATGGATTCACTCTTGTCTGGAACCCGGCGGGCGTTCGATTCTGGGAAACTTTCACATTGATAATCCCACGCGTGGGCTGATGGATCACCTCCTTGACTGGCGTCTGATTCATCGCGATCAGCCAGCCATGGTGAAGCTGGCGGAGTCGGCTGGCTTCCCAGTCGGTCTCACTCAGTGCAGGTTTGAGGAAGCCGGCGTCAATCTGTTTTCGATTGCGACCCGCGAGCACTGATGCTATTGATTTTTTAAAGTTTTTACGAAAGATGTTTTGCATGGCAAGCATTTTATTTGCATGCGTGCTTTGTTCCCGGTCTGAGCATTTATTGCTATAAGCCTAAATCGATGTTTTTTGATTTTGAGGCTGCATTCTTTTTGGCGAAAAAATTACAGCATTGATATGCTTGTCCAATACTCAATGAATGTTGGAAAGTTCATTGCTTAAAGCAGTAATTTTTGAATTTGTGTGGCTCTTCTTCTTGCCTTTGCGAGTTCATTGGTTGATTCCCACAAAGGCGTGGAGGTGCGTTGTTGAATGCCTCTGGTGAATAGGTGTAATCAGAGCATTTTGGCTGTTGATATGATGGCTGTAATGTTCAGGGCTTTCCGCACAGTATGGCTGAAAGATCAAATGAATGGGCGAGTAACTTGCGCAAGCAAAATTGGGACGATGAGCGACTCCAGCTCCTGTCCAAAGAAGGTCCCGATCATCAAACTTTTATGAAATGGCGTTCACCACGCTCTGGCATATCTAATCCTGAAAACCTTACGAATCAGTTTTGGGCTTATGCGATACGTTACGGAGGTAGTTCATGGCAATTGAACCAGGATTTGGGAGGACCAGATGAATTTGAAGCGGGTCCTTGCTTCTCTTTTCGGCGATATGGCCAAGCCAAGGTAATTCTCGATGACGGAAGACGGGTTCTTATTGGGGGTGCACATGAAGATTTTTATGACCCTGGCTTTTGGATCTATAACGATGTAGTTGTGATTGAAGGCGATCAAGTTACCATTTACGGATATCCAGTAAATATCTTTCCACCTACCGACTATGCATCAGCAACGTTAGTTGGAAATGAAATCTGGATTATCGGTCATTTGGGTTACCGGGAACATCGAAGCGAGGCTCCCACAAATGTATTTATCCTCAATACCGATGACTGGAGTATTCGTGTTGCTGAATGTGATGGCGACGACCCCGGTTCAATCTGGGGACACTGTGCTGAATTATCAAGTAATGGCAAGCAACTTCTCATTAGTTCTGGTGAATGCCATCGTAAATTAGTAGGCCTTCCAGACCAGTCTTTGATCAATCCTAGCTTGTATGTGTTGAATCTGGAAAATTTCAGTTGGTTTATGTTTTCAAGAGAGTCGAAATGCCGTCAATGGCAAGTTAGTGGTATTGGCGAAAGCGCGTTGAGTCGATCATTCGATCTAACTCCTGAAAGTGTTCCGAACGATAATATGCTTAAAAATCTCCTTGTCCCTGGCCAAAGAGACCTTGACTTTCGTATTGCCTGCGATCCTGGTGAGGATCATTTCCTGACACTTACGGTTCAGGGCTTGGGTCATCCTGTGAGGGTAAGTCTTCAGGGCGAGATAGAAAGTTTCGTGAAATTTTATGATTTGGATCAACTTCTCAAGGACTTGCTGGAATTGATGGAGCTCAATTACGGCATTGGTCCGCTTAAGTTGGAGCCAATGGAGAGAGAGAGAGAGTCATTGCTTGATAACATTTTGAATTTTGACAGCCATTGAGACGACTTGGCTATTATTGGCGCCCAACTTATGCGTAGTAGGCATGTTTATGCGGCTGATGTGTTTAGTATCTATTCTTTGGCTGCGTTTGTATTGTCATTATTCTGGTTTTGGAGTGATGTAATTGTAAGCTACATGTCTCAAGACAGTTGATCTTTTCCTCGTTAGTCGATACAGCTTTTCAGTTGGGTGATGTGAATCGATCCCATCGAAAGTTCGGTAGAAGTTTTGCAAGATCCTTCTTCGGTTGACTCTCGGCGACAAGATCGGCGATCAGTTCTGAAGTGGCACCAGCCATGAGAACGCCGTTGCGATGGTGGCCGCAGGCCAGCAGAAGCCCTGGAATCGGACTGTTGCCCAGCAGCGGACTTTCATCAGGTGTGCAGGGACGGAACCCCCACCAGCGTTCCATGGGAGGCCAGTTCTCAGCTTCGGGTAACAGGGCGGCAATTCCTTGCTTAAGGGTGGTTTGCCCTTGTGGAGTGAGTCCTTCTCTGAAGCTGGCATTGCGTTCGCTGGTGGCGCCGACCACCACCAGCCCATCCTCGCGCGGCACGAGATAAATCCCCGGGCCGAAGATCACACGCCGGAGGGCACCACGCGGACTCTGCAGCGACAGCATCTGACCTTTCACCGGGAACACCGGCAGCTGTGCCAACAACTGTCCGCTCCAGGCACCGCTGCAGAGCACAGCCCGTTCGCAGCGAAGGGTTGCTTCCCTTCCCTCCGAATCCCTCGTTCGCACTCCGCTCAGATGATCATTGGCCGTGAACAGTTCCAACACCTCAACTCCCTCCTGGAACTGCACACCGCGATCCACGCAGGCGCTCTCCAGAGCTCGCATGAGCTGACGTCTGTTGTCGATCTGGCCGTCCTGGGCGAACAACAATCCAGCGCTCCAGGCTGAGTTGATGCCTGGTAGTTCCTGCACCAGCTGTTCACGGTTCAGGGGCTCGCCGAATGGCGCTGTCGGGTAAGCGTCTCGTTCGTTCTCGCTGTGGAAGGGCACCACGATCCCTGTGGAACGAAGCCCGCATGGAAGACCACTGTCGGCCTCAATCTGGGCGACCCAGCTGGGTATGCGGCTCAGACTGAGTTGGCCGAGCTGCAGCAGTGCTCCTTCGAGGCCTTCGGCATGGGGCGCCAGCATCCCGGCAGCAACGAAACCTGCTGCTTCGCTGCGGCGTCTGCTCAGCACCGTCACTGGGATTCCACGGCGTGCCAGTTGATGGGCGACGGCCAGTCCCATCAGGCCTCCACCAAGGATGAGCACCGGTTCAGGGGCTGAGCTGTCTGAGGCGGTCATGACCGAATGTCTAACCTTTCCATAAGATCAAGCCTTCCTCGATCAGCTCAACGGATGTCGGCACCTGCAGCGACTGAACAGGCCTGGGAAGCTGTGATCGGACTAGAAACCCATGTGCAGCTGGGGACCGACAGCAAAATTTTTACGGCTGCTTCCACCACCTTCGGGGATGACCCCAACACGCATATCGATCCAGTGGTCTGCGGTTTGCCAGGAACCCTGCCGGTGCTGAACCAGAAGGTGCTCGAATATGCGGTGAAGGCCTCGATGGGCCTGAACCTGAATGTTGCCGAGCACTGCAAGTTCGATCGCAAGCAGTATTTCTATCCCGATCTGCCGAAGAATTACCAAATCACTCAATACGACGAGCCGATCGCGGAAGAGGGTTGGATTGAGGTGGAGGTGGCTGAAAAGGGCAAGGACACCTATCTCAAAAAGATCGGCATCGAGCGCCTTCACATGGAGGAAGATGCGGGCAAACTTGTGCACGCGGGCAGCGATCGTCTGGCTGGATCCACCCATTCGCTTGTCGATTACAACCGAGCTGGAGTGGCGCTCGCCGAAATCGTCAGTAAGCCCGATCTGCGCACGGGCCGGGAAGCGGCTGAATACGCGTCGGAGATTCGCCGGATTGTGCGTTACATCGGAGTTGGCGACGGCAACATGCAGGAAGGGTCGTTGCGCTGCGACGTGAACATCTCCGTCCGCCGTGGGCCGGATGCCCCTTTCGGCACCAAGGTGGAGATCAAGAACATGAACTCCTTCTCCGCAATTCAGAAGGCCTGCGAATACGAGATCAAGCGCCAGATCAAGGCTTATGAGAGCGGCGAACCGATCGTTCAGGAGACCCGCCTCTGGGATGAGGGCAAGCAGCTCACCAAGAGCATGCGCAGCAAAGAAGGGGCCAGCGATTACCGCTATTTCCCCGATCCTGATCTTGGCCCGGTCGAGGTGAGCGTTGAACAGCGTGAGGCTTGGAGAGCAGAGCTCCCCGAGTTGCCAGCCGCCAAGCGTCACCGCTACGCCGATGATCTGGGTCTGTCTCAGTACGACGCCCGCGTTCTCACCGATGAGCGTCCGATGGCGGATTACTTCGAGGCCGTTGTCGCTGCGGGAGCTGACCCCAAATTGGCCGCCAACTGGATCACGGGTGATATCGCTGCCCATGTAAACAGCAATCGTCTGAGTTACACAGAACTTCCTTTTCGTCCTGATCAGCTGGCGGAGATGGTGAAGCTGATCGACGGCGGCAAGATCAGCGGCAAGATCGCCAAGGAAATTCTCCCTGAACTGCTGGAAAAGGGCGGTTCACCCAAGGCGATCGTGGACGAACGCGGTCTGGGGATGATCAGCGACCCTGCGGCGATCACGGCAATTGTTGAGGAGCTCCTCATCGCTCATCCCGATGAAGTGGAGGCGTTCCGTGGTGGCAAGACCAAGCTTCAGGGCTTTTTTGTCGGCCAGCTGATGAAAAAGACCGGTGGCAAGGCTGATCCCAAGCTCGCCAACCAGATCCTCAGTCAGAAACTCAAGGGCTGAGCCTGGGTCGATAGACCTGGCAGCGATCCATTCCCTTGATCGCCTGTTCACCGAGATGGTCCGTGGCGATCTCAGTTCCAGCAAGCAGTGCGGTTTGCTCGTCCATCAGGATTGGCGTCCTGAGCTTTCTGGTCAGTGATTCCAGGCGGCTGGCCAGATTGACCGTGTCACCGATCACGGTGAAGTCCATGCGTTGTGGACTGCCGATCTGGCCAACCACCGCTTCCCCGCTGGCCAGACCGATTCCACAGCTGAGCGGATCAAGGCCTCTCTCGGTCCAATCCTGATTCAGCTGTTCAAGGGCTTCGCGCATGGCCCCGGCACACCGAACGGCCTGCCTGGCTTCCATCTCAGTCCCCCGACTAACGGGTGAGCCAAATACGGCCATGACGCAATCGCCGATGAACTTGTCGACCGTGCCTCCATGCAGGGTGATTACCTCCACCATCCGGCCCAGGTAGAGATTCAGTTGGTGGATCAGTTCTTCGCTGCGACCTTGCTGGGAACGTTCCCGTGTCAGAGCCGTGAAACCCTCAAGGTCACTGAACAGGACTGTCACGTTGAGGGTCTTGCCCCTGAGAATGCCTTCGGCGCTGTCGCGGTCCTTGAGGATTTCCTGGACGACGCTCGGGGATACATAGCGCTCAAAGGTCTGGCGGAGCCGTCGGCGCTCCTGCTCCTCACGCCAGAACGTGCTGACGGCGAGTGCCGCAGCCAGGCCAACAACCCCGGCGCTTGGTGCCAGTAAAGGCAGAACGGTCTGGCGTTGCACCAGCGTGCTGATGCTGATCAGCAGGAGTCCGATCAGGCCGAGTGAGCAGCTGGCCAGCCGCCAGCGCAGGGTCAGTCGCCGCGTGGCCAGATAGGCAATCAGCCAACTGCAGGCAGCGCTCAACAGAGCTTTCTGCCAGGGATGCTGAGGCCATTGCCGCAGGCCGCTGCCATCGAGGTCGTTGGCGGTTGCTGTTGCTAGGAGTTCGACTCCCGACAGGGTGCCAAAGGGAGTGGACTGGCCGCTCTGGTTGTCTTCCAGGGTTGGACCGATCAGCACCAGGCTGTCATGGAGCATGGGTCGCAGCGGGTGATTGTGCCAGCGCTCTGGGTCGAGAACCTCCCAGGCTGATAGTCGGGTGATGGTTCCCTCCGGGCCATACAGCCGCAGTGAACGATCCGCCTGATCCAGCGGTGGCTCGAGCCCGGCGATCTTCAGCAGAGCGGAGGGGAGGGATTGCTGCAGCTGGAAGCCGTAGGGCCGCAGCACTCGTCGTCCATAGGCTTCTGGATGTGGCCCGATGCTGCCGTCTTCGGCGTTGAGCATGTTGGTGAGGCCCAGATGGTGCAGGCCGCCAAGGGCATCCAGCAAGGTTGATGCGGGGGGTTCGAGGGAAAGACCACCAGCCCCCTGGCGATCAACCGGTTCCATCATCTCGGCGGCCAGAGCCACGGCGGAACCGTGTCGTTTCAGCGTTTGCGCGAAGCGGGCATCATCCTCAGGGCCATACATGCTTGGCCCCGCAAACAGCACATTGATCGCCACACCACGACTGCCAGCGGCGATGACCCGTTCAATCAACTGTCCGTAGGTCGCTCTTGGCCATGGCCAGCGGTCCAGCCCTTCACTCCAGGGGGCGGAGTCCGCATCCTCCAGAACCCAGCGTGCCTGCTGCAAAGAAGCATCATCCACGGCGATGACCACCACCCCTGCTGGAGGACTGCTGGGGCCTGCCCACAGTGTGATCTGATCACTGATGTCTTTTGACCAGCTGCGCCACAGAGTGGGTGGCCAGCCGCTGAGGCCACCGCAGAGCAGGCCGAATAGTGTGATCGCGATGCCTCTTCTGGCCGTGCCGGAGATGGTTGTCATCCGCTCTGGTGCATGGAGTTGGGATGATTAGGTCATCAGAAGAAACGAACCGGGCTGGGCACGCTCGGCAGGTTGGGTGTGATTCGGATCTGGCTTCCCGGCACGCTGGGGATGCGCAAACCAGGCACATTCAGATTCAGATAACGCCTGAGATTCGCTAATCCCGGCAATGGGGCTGTGTAGCCGATGAAAAGGGGACCATCAAGAATCCTCTGGTAGTCGCCGGCCGCCAGTTGCAGCAGTCCGATCACCACTCCCGCAGGGCTGAGTCGAAGGCGTTGGCCTGCTTCAACGGTGACGGCCTCCTGCTTCCCGCTGTTATCCGTGACTTCAACAGAGCCTTCCAGGACAGCCAGATCTGTACTGCCGTCATCACTAACTTTCAGAACGTAATTGGTGCCGCGAACGCTCAATCGACTTGAGGCTGTACAGCCGTCCTGACGGCCTGAGATCAGAATCTGGCCCTTGTTCAGAAGAAAACAACTGCTCCCGAGCTTCACCAGGGATTGGCGATTGATTCGACCGACAGCTCCACCGCTGAAGGCAATCTGGCCGCGGCTCAGCCCAGTGCTGATGACCTGCGGCGACTGGGCTGTTTCATCGACGCTGGCTTTTTGATCGTCGATGAAAAGTTGATCTCCATCCAGGATTTCTTGAATGGTGGCCTTTTCGGAGCTGGCAATAACCGGAGCAGTGCCAACCAGTGTGATGGTCAGGCAGGAACTGAATGCGACGATCTGGCGGAAGAAGCTCATCGGTTCGTGCGATCTGATCTGATCAATCGAATCCTGACATCGTCCGCCCTGGGTCACTCTGAGCCAGCTTCAATCCGTTGAATGGACTGCTGTTGGCACCTCAACGGATCGTGTTCGGCGTTCAAAACTCAAGGCATTCACTAAGACATTCAGCGTTGCCCGCTATTGATGACTGAAAGCCTTGCCTTGATCTGTCTTTCCCAGCAGATCGATGCTGAGCGGTTATCCAGCACCAGGTCGGCCTTTGCGCATTTCTGGCTCAACGGCCATTGGGCTTCCATTCTTGCTTTCGCTTCGGCCGTACTCAGACCGTCGCGCTGCTTCAGCCGCTCAAGCTGCTGTGTCGGCAGGCAGTGAACCAACCAGACCTCGGAGACGAGCTCGGTGAGATCCGCTTCAAACAGAAGTGGAATCATCAACACGATGGTTGAAGTTTCTGGATGCTTCGCCAGTTCAAGTTCGAAGCGCGCACGGACCACTGGATGGATGATCTGCTCGAGCCATCGTCTCTCTTCTTGGTTGTTGAAGACGATCCTGCCCAGCTCGCGGCGATTGATGTTGCGTTGATCTGCGCTCGGCTTGATGTCGCAATCAGGTGCAGCTTCAACCTGTCGTCCATAACGGCTCAGCACTGCCTCCGAGGCCTGAGTTCCAGGCTTAAGCGCTTCATGGGAGTAGAGATCTGCATCCAGAACCGCGATCCCAAGATCTTTCAGATAGCGGGCGACACTGCTTTTGCCGCTGGCAATCCCACCGGTGAGACCGATGCGGTGCTGCGCTCCTTGCCAGCGGGATGTTGCACTCACGCTTCGGTGCTCGATGAGTCTCTCCACTCTGTAACTCCCGCTTGGTTCACAGCGGCGCATGGCCGTTTTGAATAAGCCCTATGGATCGCTTGTTCAGTCCATCAATGGCGCAATCTTCCAGCTGGTCGCTGATTGAAGGCGGTAGTACTGCTCCCAGTGGCTTTCAGGCCGCAGGCATTACAGCTGGTCTCAAGGAATCCGGAAAGCCGGATCTGGCTCTGCTGCTGGCGCCGCCTGGTGCCGTCTGTGCCGGCACCTTCACAACCTCTGTGGTGCGTGCGGCCTGCGTGGATCTCTGTGTTGAGCGCCTGCAGACCACGGGTGGTCAGTCCAGAGCTGTCTTGATCAATTCCGGACAAGCCAATGCCTGCACCGGAGACCGTGGTCTGATCGACAGCCAGCGCGCCACTCAGGTGCTGGCAGACCGGCTGGGCCTACCGAGTGATCAGGTGCTGATCTGCTCCACCGGTGTGATCGGGGTGCCGATCCCCATGCAGGTGTTGCTGTCTGGTCTGGATCCGCTTGTGGAGGCTTTGGCCGTTGATGGCGGATCGGCAGCTGCAAGCGCAATCCTCACCACGGATCTGGTGGACAAGCAGATCGCTGTTGAGGCGCAGATTGCAGGCCGCACCGTGCGCATTGGCGGGATGGCCAAGGGTTCGGGAATGATTCACCCGGATATGGCCACCATGCTCGGCTATCTCACCTGTGATGCCGGAGTACCAGCAGAGGTTTGGCAGGCCATGGTTCGTCGCGCTGTTCAGCGCTCGTTCAATGCCATCACCGTGGACGGCGACACCAGCACCAACGACACGTTTCTGGCCTTTGCCGCGGGTGAACCCTTACCTGATGATCAGTTTGAACTGGTTGAGCAGGGGGTGACCCTGGTTGCTCAACACCTGGCGCGTGCGATCGCTCGTGATGGTGAGGGTGCGACCTGCCTGATTGAGGTGTTGGTGGAGGGTGCCGCTTCAGAAGCCGACGCCTTACGGATGGCCCGGACCGTGTGTGGATCGTCGCTGGTGAAAACGGCCGTGCATGGCCGTGATCCCAACTGGGGCAGGATTGTGGCGGCGGCTGGGCGCTCGGGAGTGGCCTTTGATGCGCAGTCGGTTTCGCTTTGGATGGGGGAGCATCAATTAATGGAGAACGGTCAGCCGCTTGGCTCTGATCGAATGGCTGTGTCGACCTATCTGCGAGAGCGGGCTTCCGGCCGTTACCTACACGATGACGTTGTGGTGATTCATTTGCTGATCGGTTCTGGCCCGGGCCAAGGTCGTGCCTGGGGGTGTGATCTTTCTGATCAATACGTGCGCATCAACGCCGATTACACAACTTGATCAATCAAGGGAGGTGATGCAGCGCCGTCGATCAGACGCGAAGATGGGCTGCACCGACTGTTCGGTGTTGTCCGTATTGCCATAGCGATGACCACGACCACCTCTGATCAGAAGCGGTCCCGGCGACCTCGTTACTGGGTTGGCCCTTTGGTGGCTGGCGCTTGCTTTGCCCTTGGTTATGGGATCACGCAGCGGGTGGTGCTGATGCGGCAGGCCTGGGAAAAGCCACAGCAGGCAACCTTCCGTCAGAACAGTTTTCCTGGAGAAAGCTTGGATGGTTTAAGACGACGCTATGGCGCTGACCAACCGTTGATGGGGGACGTGGCCGCGAAGGAGGTTCTTGATGCCGAGCAGCGCAAGGCCAATGAACAAGCCGAGGCCATCGCTAAGACGGCGAAGCAGGGTGAGCAAGCGCAGCAGGCAGCAGTGTCAGAGGCTTGGGCGGTTCAAGATGATCCAGTGTCTACGGCTGCACCAGTGGCAGCACCCGCTCTGGACTTCGGCGAGCAGGAGGGTTCCGAGGGCGCTCAGCCAGCTGCCGTCTTGACTCCCAACTCTGAGCCGGTTGTGCCAGAGCCGGGGGCTTCCGCAGACCCTGCTATCGAGCCTTCGGTTCCAGTTGCGCCGAAACCGACACCTGCCGCTGTTGCCACGCCTGAGCCTGCGCTCACTCCAACCCAGCCAGCCATTGATGAGTCGCTCATCTTCAAAGCACCACCTGCCACTCCACCAGCTGCTCCACCGGCTCCCTGAGTCGGGTCGCAACCCTGTCGGCGTATCTGCCACAGTTTCTGCATCGCTAGTCAGGCCATGACTCCTCCGGACGCCCTGTTGAGAGCGGCGATGAATCGTCTGATCGCCAGAGTGGGTGAAGGCGTGGCCGATGCAGCTGCTGGAGTGGCTGTCGCTGTTCAGGATGCGCCTGAGCGTATTCGGCAGGAATGGGATCTTTTTCAGGAAGAAGTGAAGGCGGAAGCCGAACGTTTGCAACAAGAGGAGCAGCCCCCCTCTGCTCCTGCGGCTGATCGCAGCGGCATAGAGCATGAGCCCCTGCAGCAGCGGATCGATCGGCTGCGGGCGAAGGTTGCGGATTTGAGCACGCGGCTGGAGGAACAGTCTTGAGCCGTTGGCTTGCACGACCTCTTCCTTGGCGCAGGGGTCTCAGAGCCCTGCGCATTTGGCGCACCGTTCTGGTGCTGTTGTTCCTGCTTTGGTGGGATAGCTGTCGCTGGACGTATCCGGGCGGGGTTTCGCCCGAGCGTCGTCAGACCCGTCAGCAGAACCGTGCCCGCTGGCTCACCAGGGAATTGCTCCAACTCGGGTCGGCGTTTATCAAGCTCGGTCAACTGCTGTCGGCGCGTCCTGATGTGCTGCCTGCGGGCTGGGTCGCTGAGCTGGCCGATCTGCAGGACAAAGTTCCTGCTTTCCCGTTTGATCAGGCCCAGGCCGTGTTGGAAGCAGAGCTGGGTGCTCGCTGTGCGGAGATCATTGACCTCGATGAGAACCCGCTTGCGGCTGCATCATTGGCTCAGGTGCATCGAGCAAGCCTGCGCAGTGGTCGTCAGGTGGTGCTCAAGATTCAACGCCCCGGCCTTGAGTCGCTGTTCCGGCTTGACCTGGAGGTAATGCAGCAGGTGGCATCTGTGCTGCAGCGTCATCCTCAATGGGGCCGCGGTCGTGACTGGGTGGCAATCGCTCAGGAATGCCGGCGTGTGTTATTGCGTGAGCTGGATTTTCGGCTGGAAGCCCAGCACGCTGCCCGTTTTCGTCAGCAGTTTCTGGATGATCCCCGCATTCGTGTACCCGGTGTGATCTGGGAACTGAGTACCCGTCAAGTGCTCTGCCTCGATTACTTGCCGGGCATCAAGATCAACAACCGTCCTGAATTGCTCGCAGCCGGCATTGATCCGGGTGAGGTCGCTGAGATCGGTGCCGCCAGCTACTTGCAGCAGCTGGTGCGTTTCGGCTTTTTCCATGCTGATCCTCATCCCGGAAATCTGGCGGTTGCCAGTGATGGAGCCCTGATTTACTACGACTTCGGAATGATGGGGCAGCTTTCTGAGCGGTTGAGACGACGTCTGGGTTCCATGGTTCGGGCAGCTGCGTCCCGCGATGCAACGGCTCTGGTGGAGGAGATGCAGGTGGCTGGTGTCATTGCCGCAGATGTGGATCTCGGGCCTGTGCGACGTCTAGTTCGTTTGATGCTGCGGGATGCACTCACCCCTCCTTTCAGTGCTTCGGTGATCGACAAATTGTCGGGAGATCTCTATGAGCTGGTTTATGGCCAACCGTTTCGGCTGCCGGTCGAGCTGATCTTCGTGATGCGAGCGTTGTCGACCTTTGAGGGCGTGGGACGCAGCCTCGATCCCGGCTTTAGCCTGGTGGGGATTGCCAAGCCTTATCTACTGCCACTCATGACTTCCAGTGGATCCGGTTCCAATGATTTGTTCAATGAACTTGGCCGTCAGGTGGGTGCCCTGAGTTCCCGGGCCGTGGGGATTCCCCGTCGTTTGGATGAAAGTCTTGAGCGCCTGGAACAGGGGGATCTGCAGTTGCAGATCCGCATGGGTGAATCGGATCGTCAGTTCCGCCGTATGGTCACCGCTCAGCATTCCGTCGGCCAGTCGGTGCTTCTGGGAGGCCTGGCTTTGGCGGCGGCTATTTTGGGCGCCAGCGTTCGCCCACTCTGGGCTCTGCTGCCTCTCGGTGCAGCTGTGCCGGTCGGGATGGGTTGGCTCAAACTGCAGGTGAAGTTACGCAAGGATGCCCGCATGGAATCCTTGTCGTCATCAAAAAGCTAAATCGCTTTAATGGCCGAGTCATTGTTGCCTTGGAGTGATGCTTCAACAGGTTCGTGTTTTGACGAATAAGGCTTCAGCTTTCCTCGCTGGTGATCATCCACTTTTGCTGAAGTTTCGGAGATCAGTGTGTTGATTCTTTGGGTGGATACTTCGCTTTGGATTGATTGATCTTTCGTCAAAACATTCGCTTTAACAGAATAACAATGCCATTGAGTCAGGGATGCCTTGTACTGGATGGCATTTTTGTTGAGCGCTGATTCTTGGATCAGGCTTGGCCTCGGGGGCCCTGGCCGACGGCACCGGCGTAAGTAGCCTGGCTGCCCAGTTCGTCCTCGATGCGCAGAAGCTGGTTGTACTTGGCAACGCGCTCACTGCGGCTTAGAGAGCCGGTTTTGATCTGACCAGCCCTGGTTGCGACAGAAAGATCGGCGATGGTGGTGTCCTCCGTTTCACCACTTCGGTGGCTGATCACGCTGGTGTACCCAGAACGACCAGCGAGATCGATGGCCTGAAGCGTCTCGGTAAGAGAGCCAATCTGGTTGACCTTGATCAGAATCGAGTTGGCCGTGCCGATGTTGATGCCTTGTTGCAGGCGCTTGGTGTTGGTCACGAACAGGTCGTCACCCACAAGTTGCACTTTGCCGCCGAGGCGCTCGGTCAGCAATTTCCATCCCTCCCAGTCGTCTTCGGCAAGGCCGTCCTCGATCGAAACGATTGGGAACTTCTCAACCAACTGTTCAAGTTGGCCGACCATTTGAGCGCTGTCGTAGCTGCCGCCATCAAAGGCATAGCGACCATTCTCGAAGAATTCAGTACTGGCCACATCCAGGGCCAGGGCGATCTGGTCACCAGGTTTGTAGCCGGCCTTTTCAATCGCTTCTACCAGAATCTCACCGGCTTCCACATTGCCCAGATCAGGGGCGAAGCCTCCTTCATCACCCACGGAGGTGCTCATGCCTTTGTCCTTAAGCAGTCCCTTCAGGATGTGGAACACCTCGGTGCCCATGCGCAGCGCCTCACGGAAGCTTGGTGCGCCATGGGGAACCAGCATGAATTCCTGGAAATCCAGGCTGTTGGCGGCGTGCGCGCCACCGTTGATCACGTTCATCAACGGCACCGGCAACAGGGTGGCCATCGGTCCGCCCAGATAGCGGTAGAGCGGAATGCCCAGACCATTGGCGGCTGCACGGGCATTGGCCATGCTCACCGCCAGGATTGCGTTGGCGCCGAGGCTGGACTTGTTGTCACTGCCGTCGAGTTCCAGCATCGCTGCGTCCACTGCTGCCTGATCCAGGGCGGAGAGTCCACAGAGGGCGGGGGCAATGCGTTCCTCGATGTGATTCACGGCCTGAATGACGCCCTTGCCCATGTAGCGATCGCCGCCATCGCGCAGCTCGTGGGCTTCGTGGGCACCGGTACTGGCGCCACTGGGCACGATGGCCCGACCACTGGCGCCACCCTCCAGCAAGACCTCGGCCTCTACCGTTGGATTGCCCCGGGAGTCGAGCACCTCACGGGCCACGATGGTGTCGATGACGAGGTCGAGAGAATCGAACACGTGAAGCGGATCAAAGACCTGGCGATCCTATGGGTCCCCCTGCATCGCTGATTCCCCATCTCTGCCAACAGGCCTCGATGCCTGCACGTCCACTTCCACTGATCTGGTGGATGCACCATGCTGGTATCAGCGATTGACCCGGATCATGCGCATGCTGCACACCATGCTTCGGGTTGGTGATCTTGAGAGATCTCTCGCTTTCTATACCGATGTCCTCGGCATGCAGCTGCTTCGTCGCAAGGACTATGCCTCCGGTCGCTTCACACTGGCCTTTCTTGGTTATGGCGACGAAAAGGACCACACCGTGCTTGAGCTCACTCACAACTGGGATACAGAGCACTACGACCTGGGTGATGGATATGGCCACATCGCCCTCGGGGTGCAGGACATCCAAGCCACGTGTTCGGGGATCGCTGAGCGAGGTGGAAGACTCGTGCGTGCTCCGGGACCGATGAAACATGGCAGCACGGTGATCGCTTTCCTGGAGGATCCCGATGGCTACAAGGTGGAGCTGATTGAGCTCTCCTCTCGATCGACTGCCGCTTGAGGGGATCCGCCCGCGATGACATCCGATTTCGGCGTAACTCCTCAACCTCCAGCCAGTCTCACGGTGGAGCCAGACCGTTTCAGCGACGACGCTTGGGAGCTTTTGCTCTCCGCCCAGGATGGAGCCCGTCGTTGGCGTCACGGCGACTTGGATGTGGAGCATCTGCTCCAGGCACTGTTCAGTGATCCACGCTTCAAGGCGGACGTGGGCGCATTGCCGCTGCCTCAGGACCAGTTGCTTGATCAGCTCGAGGGCTTTCTGGAGGAGCAGCCCATGGCCAGAGGTGATGAGCTGTTTGTGGGTGAAGACCTTGAGACCTTGCTCGAGGCGGCCGACAGGGTGCGTGGCCTCTGGGGATCCAGGTTGATCGAGGTTTCGCATCTGCTGATCGCCATCGGTCGGGACCCACGCATCGGTGCCGAACTGCTGTCCCGTTTTGGGTTGCCGGCCGATCGACTGGAGGCAGAGTTGAGGCGACCGACCGCATCGGCTGCTTCTGCTCCACCCAGTCCTCCTGCACCCGTTATTCGTTCAGCAGCACCCACCCCTGTTGTTCCAATCGCTCAGCCCTTGAACGAGCCTGTTCAGTCCGGGCTTGGGTCGTCGGAACCTGTCGTTGATCCGGTGCTTGATCTTGCCAATGAGCCTGACCCCAAGGCTCTGGATCGTTATGGCCGCGACCTTACTGCCGCCGCGGCTCAGGGGCTCCTAGATCCTGTGGTCGGCCGCGATGGCGAGATCCGTAGCTTGATCAAGGTGCTTTCGCGTCGGGGCAAAAACAATCCGGTTCTGATCGGAGCTCCTGGTGTGGGTAAGACGGCCATCGCCGAGCTGCTGGCCCAGCGCATCGTTGCCGGTGAAGTCCCGGAATCGCTTCAGGGATTGCGACTTGTGGCACTAGATGTGGGTGCCCTGATCGCTGGCGCCAAATTTCGGGGGCAGTTCGAGGAACGCTTGCGAGAGGTGCTTCAGGAGGTGAGTGATCCCGAGGCCGGAGTCGTGCTGTTCATCGATGAACTGCATACCGTGGTTAACAGCGACCGCTCCAGCGCCGACGCAGGCAGCCTGCTGAAGCCGGCTCTGGCCAGGGGAGATTTGCGTTGTATTGCCGCAACCACGCCAGAGGATTACCGCCGCACAGTTGAGAAGGATCCAGCTCTGAACCGTCGCTTCCAGCAGGTGCAGATCTCCGAGCCATCGATCGACCACAGCGTTGAGATCCTGCGGGGAGTGAAGGAGCGCTACGAGCTTCATCACGGTGTAACGATTACCGACGCCGCGGTAACGGCTGCAGCACGCCTTGCCGACCGCTATATCAGTGATCGATGTCTGCCTGATAAGGCCATCGATCTGATCGATGAAGCGGCGGCACAACTCAAGATGGATGTCACGTCCAAGCCCCAGGTGGTGGAGGACGCTGAAATGGATCTGCGACGTGTAGAACTGGCGGTGCTTGCGGCAGAGCAGGCTCCTGAATCGGAGCGCGTGCAGCTTCAGCGCCAGCGACTCGAGGCCTCTTCCCAGCTCACTCAACTGCGTGAGCGCTGGCAGGCAGAGCGGGAACAGCTGCAGGAACTGCGCCAACTGCTGCAGGAAGATGAGGATCTACGCCATGCCATAGCTGAAGCAGAGCGACAGGGTGATCTTGAAGAAGCTGCCCGGCTCCAGTACGACCAGCTGCATCGTCTTCAGCAGCGCCGCAGTGACCTGGAGGAGGCGCTCAACCAGGCGCAGCAAGACGGAACAGCACTGCTACGAGAGCAGGTGGAAGCCGCGGATATTGCCGATGTGGTAGCGCGATGGACAGGCATTCCCATCCAGCGTCTGTTGGCGGGTGAACGCCAGAAACTGCTAGAGCTTGACCAGCGCCTTGCGGAGCGGGTGATCGGTCAGTCCGATGCCGTGGGGGCTGTGGCTGCGGCGATTCGCAGGGCCCGAGCAGGCATGAAGGATCCGCGACGCCCTGTGGGGTCATTTCTGTTTCTGGGGCCGACAGGTGTCGGCAAAACCGAACTGGCCAAGGCTCTGGCAGGACAGCTGTTCGATGAGGAAGAGTCGATGGTGCGCCTCGACATGAGTGAGTTCATGGAGCGCAATGCGGTGGCTCGCTTACTCGGTGCCCCCCCTGGCTATGTCGGTTATGAGGAGGGAGGGCAGCTGACCGAAGCGGTACGTCGTCGTCCATATGCGTTACTTCTCCTGGATGAGGTGGAGAAGGCTCACCCCGATGTGTTCAATGTGCTCCTGCAGGTGCTGGATGACGGCCGCCTCAGCGATTCGCAGGGGCGCACGGTTGATTTCCGACACACTGTGGTTGTGATGACCAGCAATCTGGCCAGCCGCGCCATTCTCGAATCAGCACGTCAGGACAGGGAAGCGGGAACATCGGTTGATCAATCCTCCTTGGATGGTGCTGTGGACGAGGCTTTGGGGCGCCATTTTCGACCTGAATTCCTGAACCGCATCGATGAAGTGATCCGGTTTCAGCCTCTCGGACTTGATGATCTGCGCAGAATTGTGCGCCTGCAGCTGGCTGATTTAGCGGCGCTGCTGAGAGAACAGGGGCTGGAGCTGCGCGTTGAGGAAGGTGTGATTGAAGCGATCGTGAGCCTCGGTTATGAGCCGGAATATGGAGCAAGGCCATTGCGAAGGGTGCTGCGACGTCAACTGGAGAATCCCCTGGCGACTGAACTGCTGGAGGACCGTTTCAGCGGGGCTCAGGCGGTGCGTGTGCAGGCTGGATCGACACCAAACGATCCCTTCCTCTTTGAACCGGAATAACGACTCATGAAGGCGTCCGGTACGATGTTTCATTGCTGTCACGTGCCCCCAGAGCCGGCGTCAGCACCGGCCCAGACGCCTTTTTGATCCGTCATCAGTGACCAGCCCCACTTCCGAGGACACAACCGCAGCGACGACGCCCCCCTCATCAGGCCCTGAACAGCCTGAAAAAAAGGGTGGTTTTTTGCAGGCCACCTTTGAGGAGTTGAAGCTTGTGGTCTGGCCTAGCCGACAACAGCTGTTCAGCGAATCCATCGCGGTGATCCTGATGGTGAGCCTCTCGGCTGCGGCCATTGCCGCTCTGAGTCGCTTCTACGGCTGGGCTGCGTCCCAGGTGTTCCGTTGACTCCTGCTCCGGTCTGATCCGGTGCATTTCCCCAGTTCATCCTTCGTTCCTGCCCTGCCTCGTGTCTGATCTCGATCCAATCCAGTCGGACTCCAGTGAGGTGCTTGACCTTCCGGCACCGAACGACGGAGAAGAGGGCACTCTTGAAAGTCCCACAATCCGCACAGGTGTTGCCCGCTGGTATGCGGTGCAGGTGGCATCCAGTTGCGAGAAAAAGGTGAAGGCCACGCTGGAGCAGCGGGCTGTGACTCTCGGTGTGAGCAATCGCATTCTTGAGATTGAAATTCCCGAAACGCCTGCGGTGAAAATCAAGAAAGATGGCAGCCGCCAATCCACCGAGGAGAAGGTGTTTCCCGGATATGTGCTTGTGCGCATGGTGCTGGACGAAGACACGATGATGGCCGTGCGCAGCACCCCAAACGTCATCAACTTTGTTGGTGCGGAAGACCGCCGAGCCACCGGTAAAGCACGGGGTCACATCAAGCCACGTCCTTTGAGTCGTCAGGAAGTGGACCGCATCTTCAAGCGGGCTGCAGAGAAGAAAACGGTTGTGAAGGTTGATCTCACCGAGGGGGATCAGATTTTGGTCACTGCTGGTCCTTTCAAGGATTTCCAGGGTGAGGTCATCGAGGTGTCGGGTGAGCGCAGCAAGCTCAAGGCTCTCCTCTCCATTTTTGGTCGTGAGACACCGGTCGAACTCGAGTTTTCTCAGGTGAGCAAGCAGAACTGATATCAGCGGCGGCCGTCTCCCTGCGGAGGGCGGCCTGAGGGGTGGTTCTTCACCCCGCCGCACCTGCCCCGAGGGCCAGGTGATCCGCAGATGTTCAACTCCGTCCGCCGATGGCCAAGAAAGTCGTAGCTGTGATCAAGCTGGCCCTTCAGGCCGGCAAAGCCAACCCTGCACCGCCCGTGGGTCCTGCCCTTGGTCAGCATGGGGTCAACATCATGGCGTTCTGCAAGGAATACAACGCTCGCACCCAGGACAAAGCCGGGTTCGTGATTCCGGTGGAGATCTCGGTCTTCGAAGACCGCAGTTTCACCTTCATCACCAAGACGCCGCCAGCGTCCGTGCTGATCACCAAGGCTGCTGGAATTCCTAAAGGTTCCGGAGAGTCCGCCAAGGGAAGCGTTGGCTCCATCAAGCGATCCCAGCTTGAGGAGATCGCCAAGACCAAGCTGCCCGATCTCAATTGCACCAGCGTTGAGTCGGCTATGCGCATCATCGAAGGCACTGCTCGCAACATGGGCGTCGCCATCAGCGACTGACGCACTTGCGCCAGTCATTGCTCACTTCCAATTTCTTCAGGGGGAGACCTTGTGGTCGTCTGAACCCCATCTAAGCCATGCCAAAACTTTCCAAACGCCTGGCCAGCCTCGTTACCAAGGTGGAAGAGCGTGCTTACGAGCCGCTTGAAGCCATCCAGCTGGTCAAGGACAACGCCAACGCTAAGTTCGACGAGACCATGGAGGCGCATGTGCGTCTCGGGATCGATCCCAAATACACGGATCAGCAGCTGCGCACCACCGTGGCACTGCCTCACGGCACCGGTCAGACCGTGCGCATTGCGGTGGTCACCAGTGGTGAGAAGGTTGCAGCAGCCAAAGCAGCCGGCGCAGAGCTTGCTGGCGATGAGGATCTGGTCAACACCATCAGCAAAGGGGAGATGAACTTCGACCTGCTGATCGCCACCCCAGACATGATGCCCAAGGTGGCCAAGCTGGGCCGCGTGCTCGGCCCCCGTGGTCTGATGCCCAACCCCAAAGCCGGCACCGTCACCACTGATCTGGCTGCCGCCATCAAGGAGTTCAAGGCCGGCAAGCTCGAATTCCGTGCTGACCGCACCGGCATCGTGCACGTGCGTTTCGGCAAGGCCAGCTTTGACGCTGCCA
Organism: Synechococcus sp. UW179A; assembly: GCF_900473965.1. NCBI lineage: Bacteria > Bacillati > Cyanobacteriota > Cyanophyceae > Synechococcales > Synechococcaceae > Synechococcus > Synechococcus sp. UW179A. The sequence goes on from NZ_UCNJ01000024.1 coordinate 87,096, forward strand.
ACCTGCTCGATAACCTGAAAATGCTTCAGGAGACCATTGACCGCAACAAGCCCAGCGGAGCAAAAGGTCGTTACTGGAAGAGCCTGTATGTGACCTCCACCATGGGCCCTTCGGTGGAAGTGGATATCTCAGCCCTTCAGGACATCAACAAAGAGGGCTGATCCAACTCATTCCAACCTGAGGCCAGCCAGCCTCCGCTTCAGTGGAGGCTGTGTTGTAGGTTTGTCTGCTGGCGAAAGCCAGACAACGGGCACGCGCCCGGCCAAAGACAGCAGGTTGCTTCAAGCGGTTGTTATCAACCGTCAAAGATGCATTAAGTCCTGCCGAGGCAGACGCGACGATTTTGCTCCCTCATGGGATTGGATCGATACGCGGCCTCGTCTCCTTCGGGAGCACTGAACGGCCGTGTGTCCAGCTTGTTCCCCCGATCCGATCCAAATCCTATGGGCCGCACTCTGGAGAGCAAGCAACAGATCGTCGAAGAGCTCAAGCAGCTCCTCGGTGAGGCCGAAATGGCATTGGTCCTGGATTACCAGGGTCTTTCCATCAAGGAAATGTCTGATCTGAGGACTCGTCTTCGGGGCAGCAACGGCGTTTGCAAGGTGACCAAAAACACCTTGATGCGTCTTGCCATTGATGGTGATAGTGCCTGGTCCAACCTCGATCCCCTTCTGAGCGGTACCAACGCTTTCGTCCTTGTTAAGGGCGATGTCGGCGGTGCAGTGAAAGCCCTTCAGGCTTTTCAGAAGGACACCAAGAAGTCCGAAACCAAGGGCGGCCTTTTCGAAGGCAAGCTTCTCTCTCAGGACGAGATCAAGGCCATCGGTGACCTTCCCTCCAAGGAAGTGCTCATGGCTCAGATTGCCGGTTCCATCAATGCCCTTGCCACCAAGTTGGCTGTGGGTATCAACGAGGTTCCCTCCGGTCTTGCTCGGGCGCTCAAGCAGCACGCCGATTCCGGCGAAAGCTGAACGTCTTCGACCCGACTGTTTTTTTGATCTGTTGCTGAATCCCAACCATGTCTGCAAAAACCGACGAAATCCTCGAATCTCTGAAGTCTCTTTCGCTGCTTGAAGCCTCCGAGCTTGTTAAGCAGATCGAAGAGGCCTTCGGCGTCTCCGCTGCCGCATCCGCGGGTGTGGTGATGGCTGCCCCCGGCGCTGCCGCTGGTGGTGGTGGCGAGGCCGCTGAAGAAAAGACCGAGTTTGATGTTGTGCTGGAAAGCTTCGATGCTTCCGCCAAGATCAAGGTCCTCAAGGCTGTGCGAGAAGCCACAGGCCTTGGCCTGGGAGATGCCAAGGCCATGGTCGAAGCTGCTCCGAAAACCATCAAGGAAGGTGTCTCCAAGGATGATGCCGAGGCCCTCAAGAAGGCCATTGAAGAGGTGGGTGGAAAGGTCACTCTCAAGTGAGTTTGTTGGATCGGCGGCTTGCGCTTGCTGATCCCTCCCCTTCAAGACCACCGACCTTCGGGTCGGTTTTTTTATGTTTGGCCGATTCCGGACAACCTGGATTCATCATTCAAAAAAAAAGCTCTGCCAAGGGCAGAGCTCAGAAGTGAAACGCATTGCTGGAGTCTGTCCTTGTTTCGACCCAGAAGAGGCGCTTTCCACTCCTCACACTTTGTCAAATTAAAAAATTGCTCTCTGAATTGCGCGTTGTGCTGGGGCGCTCTCTCAACTGTCCTTCAGTTTGGCGGCGGTTCAGGGTCGGAAGGGAATGACCGTCAGACGGATCGGCCCCCGTTGCTGATTCAGACGACGTCCACCTGGCTGTGAAGGGGGTTTGGGCATGCTGGCGGTGAAGGTCAGACTTCGATCCACAGGTTTCCCCTTATTCGCTGCCATCAGCGTGTTCATTGACTGCTTATGGGCGAAATAGACGTGGCTCAGCGTGCGCCCTTTGTAGCTGCGGCGTTCGAGCGACCAGCCCGGCTCCAGCGTCAATTTCACAAAGGCATTTTTGTCCCGGCGCACTTTGCTGGCTCGCGCCACTGTGATTCCGTCACCTTGGACAGAGTCCGTCGCCTGTAACGCCAGACCATTTTTGCTCTGGTTCAGACGTAGGCGATAGCGCTTGTCGACATCCCTGCCTGACGTGCGGAGGGAGTAGCCGTTGCTGTCGAGGTAGCGGCTGCAGATTCCCGTGAAATCGAAGTTGTTCAGAGAGGGGTTCATCAGCCCGTCTTGCCGTTCTTCCCAGCAGAGCGGTCTGGCTTTGATCTGTTCCAGCACCAGCAGCTTCCAGCGATCTGGTCCCACCGCTTGAGCCAGGATCGCGAAACGTTCTTCTTGCAGAGGACTGCTGTCGAACAGGGCCCGGGCCCATCCGGGCAGGCTTCCAGCAATGGCCGCCAGACCCACCGCACCGGCACTCAGCGCAGCTCTGCGGAAGTAGGTTCGGCCCATGGCCCAGTCCTCCTGGGTGTTCAAGAACCGTGTTGTACCGAAGAAGGTGTGGGGTGACCAATGGCTGACGCTGATCAGAGAGGTCGAGTTGTGGCCGCTGCCACCGACGGAGCCTGCAGCGGCAATCCCGGGCCCGGCGGCTGGGGTGCCTTGATCCGTTTTGAGGACGGCAGTGTGGAGGAGTTCGGCGGTGCCGACCCTGCCACCACCAACAACCGCATGGAGCTGCAGGCAGCGCTGGCAATGCTTGAGAGGCTGGCGGAGCTGCCTCTTCATCCTGATCTCACCCTGCGGACTGACAGCAAATATCTGATTGATGGCCTTGGCTCCTGGATGGCTGGTTGGAAACGCAAGGGCTGGAAAACTGCAGCGGGCAAACCCGTGCTCAATCAGGATCTCTGGCAGGCCCTCGACGCTGCTCGGCTGTCGGATGTGCCCCTCAGCTACGTGAAAGGACATAGCGGTGACCCGGATAACGATCGGGTCGATCAGATCGCTGTGGCTTTCTCCAAGGGGACGGCGCCACGGCTGGATCAAGCCTGCCAATCTGCCTCCACCAGGGCCATGACAACAGCGAACGGGAGACAAGAACAGGGCGATGATGCGGCCCCGGAATCGCTACAACAGCTGCTTACCAGGCTTGAACTGGCTGACCGTCTGGCTGCTGGTGGATATGCCCTGTCGTTGGTGGAGCTGGCTCAGTTGGTGGAGCAACCGCTGACGCGTCTGGCCCAACGCCAGCAGGCATGGAGTTGGCGCGATTGGCTGGTGGAACCGGTGGAGGGCGACTGCTGGCGGCTGCGCCGCGCCGAGGCAGGATCGAGATAGATCGAGGAACCCAGATGACCCAGCCGTCATCGTCCGGGGTGATGTCCACCGCAGGTTTCTATCGGCGCTGGCTGGGACCTGTGCTGGCCAAAGACGAAGGCGTGGATGCTGAACAGCTCAGTCGTGCGGCTCTTCAGGCCCTTGGTCAGCTCAGTCTTCGCCGTCAGTGGCCAGGCCTCTCGAGTGTGCTTGATGGTGTGGCGTCTGAGCTAACACGCCGGGACCTGCGCTTGGAGCAGGTGTTGTTTGGATGCCGTTTCAGTAATCCGCTTGGCCTAGCGGCTGGTTTTGATAAAAATGGCGTCGCAGCTGGTGTCTGGGATCGTTTTGGTTTCGGGTTTGCTGAAGTCGGCACCGTCACTTGGCATGGCCAGCCTGGCAATCCGCGGCCGCGCCTGTTTCGCCTGGCCCACGAGCGAGCGGCACTGAATCGCATGGGTTTCAACAACAAAGGGGCGGAGGAGCTGCGTCGCACTCTCGAGCGGCAGGCCCTTCCGCCTCGCGGACAGCGGCCTGCCGTGCTGGGTATCAATCTGGGCAAATCGAAGGTGACGCCGTTGGAGCTCGCGGCCGACGACTACGCCTCTTCGCTGGAAATGCTGGCGCCACTGGCCGACTATGCGGTCATCAATGTCAGTTCGCCGAACACGCCCGGTCTTCGCGATCTGCAGGACGCCACTCAGTTGCGCCGGCTGGTGGAACGCCTGCGCCGGCTGCCTGGCTGTCCGCCACTGCTGGTGAAGATCGCACCGGATCTCGAGGATGATGCCATTGATGGCATTGCCCGTCTGGCCTATGAGGAGGGGCTTGCCGGTGTGATCGCGGTCAATACCAGTCTCGATCGTCTTGGGCTGGGTCAGAGGCTGCTCAGCCAGACTGGCCGCAGCCTTGACCAGGAAGCCGGGGGCCTCAGCGGTGATCCGTTGCGTCAGCGGGCTTTGGAGGTGCTGCGTCGGTTGCGAGCCACCGCCGGTCCTGCTCTGCCGCTGGTGGGGGTTGGTGGCATCAGTACGCCCGAGGCTGCCTGGGAGCGGATCGTCGCAGGCGCATCTCTGGTTCAGCTCTACACCGGTTGGATCTTTGAAGGTCCGGATCTGGTGCCCAGGGTGCTTGAAGGGCTGATCGAGCAGCTGGACCGTCACGGAATCCGTCACATCAGTGAAGCTGTGGGTAGCGGCGCTCCCTGGCAGTAGCCGATACCCTGCCAGCAGGGTCGTGGCACCCACTGGCTCGGAGGTGCATGGCGGTGCTGACTGAACTGCGTGATCGCTTTCCAGCACTAGATGGCTGGTTGATGCAAGCGCAAGGGCTGTTGGATCCCCGCAGGGTGCTGATGGCTCCCGAGGATGCAGCGCTCCATTTGGCCTGGTGGTCTCAGGATGGCTGGGAGTTATCGAATGTTGTTCTTCCGCCTGATTTGTGCAGCTCCGGTCAGCCGCTGAATTCCGATGTTCTTGGGGAAACGATTGCTGATCTGCTGCTTGAAAAGGGACTGAGTCCACCCCAGGTGGAGATTGAGCTGCTGTTGCCTATGGCCAGCTGTCAGTGGCGTTTGCTTGAGGGGCCTGCCGCGGTTGGGCTGACATGTGGTGCTGACCTGCGACTGCTGCAGCCTGAGCTGGGCTGGTCGTTGGCCTTACAGGACAGTTATCTGGATGTGATCCCTCAATCGCGAGAAGATTTCGCTCTAGTCGTGGGGACTGATCGTTTGTTGTTGCAGGCCTGGGTGAGCACCCTGGAGGAGGCGGATCTTTCCTTGCGAAGAGTTGAATGGCTGCTGTCGGCTGCCTGGCGTGGCCTTTGTGATGCCCAGGCTGGTGCTGATGAGCAACTGGTTTGGTTGGTGGAGCACGGGGGGCACTGGCGACTGTTGTTGTCGAGTCATGGTTGTCTGGAGATTGATCTCTGCCTGCAGGCTTCGCAGTATCCGTCGCTCAGAGAGGAGGTGGTGGAGCTTGTTGAAGCTTGGGATCCAGCTGGCTTGCCTGGTTGGTGGGTCACCGCTGGATCTCAGTGGCAGGGTCGCTGGGGAGCGGAACACGATTCGTGTCTAGGACCTCTACGTTCCGATGCCGAGATGTCACTGCTTGAGTTGGCACTGACGGCGTCCCGGAGAGATCGCGATGACTGAGCGGTCCACTCAGCGGAGATTGCCTGATCTCCTGCGGGAGCGTCGGCTCGAACTCGGGTTGCCCGAGCCAGCCGGGCCATGGCAACCCATGCGTCCGTTGCTGTTGCGCGGGGCACTGATCGGGGGAGCAGCGTTGCTTGTTTCCCTTGGTTCGATCGTTGTGATCGGGCGGCTCGAAAGTCAGCAGCAGCAGCAGTTGCAGGTGCTTTCGCCCTTCGAGCAGCGGGTGCAATTAGCGGAAGGTCGCCTGCGCGCTGCAAAGCAACGCGGAGCCACGGTTAGAAAGGACAATCTGAAAATTGCTGAGCAGTTGTTGGCTGTGCCGGCGGGCTCACCCCTGCTGGTGCAGTTGGGTCTTGTGACGCCAGCGGGCGTTCAGCTCGAGGATGTTTCGGCGCAGAACGACTTGATCAAAGTGTCTGGGAAGGTGGGGCTGGGTGGTCAACCAGGTCCGCTTGAGCGAGTGAACGCCCTCCAGCTCGCGTTGGAGCGCTTGCCGATCTCACAGACGAATGGCGTCAAGGTATTGAAGGTGACCAGGGATGACGGCGAAGCGCCTTCGGTGCGCTTCAGTCTCGACTGGTCGCTCGATGCCACGGCCAAACCCTCCCTCCAGCAGCTTCAGCAGTTCGGTGCTACGGGCCTGGTCCAGCGCTATCGCTTGCTGGAGCAAAAGGGGGTCGCACCTTGACCAATCTCAGTCCTGATCGTCCAGCCTGGCGGCATCGAGTGACCAGGGAACGCGTGTTGGTCGCCGTTCCAGCTGTGATTGGTCTGGCGTTGGCTTCTGGGGTGTTCGTCGCAGTGGGATGGCCGGGATTGGATCGGCTCGATCAACAGCGGCAGCGGATCGAGGAGCTGGAGAGCAAGCGAGACACTCTTCCTCTCCTGGAGGCTCAGGTCAAGCAGGGCGACAAAAGCATGAGTGAAGCGATACAGCAGCAGGCTCTGTTGGTGGATTTGGTGGCAGGCCGCGGTCAGATTCAAACGTTTTTAGCTCAGCTCAGCCGCATCTCCGTAGCCAGCGGGGTCGTGATCAATCTGTATGAACCGGTCCCTGCGAGTTCTCCGGACGCTTCGAATCGCAGCGGAACCAGCGATCAGAACAGCAAGGGCATGGATAGTGCCAATGAGACCAACGATCCGCTCAAGGAGCTTGGATACGAGAAAAGCTCCGTGTTACTGCAGGTGGATGGGCCTTATCAGGGATTGCTGAAGTTTCTGAGAGGCATGGAGCAGCTTGAGCTTCTTGTGCAGCCAAGTGATCTCGAGCTCACCGCTCTCGAGGCTCCTGACAAAGCTGAGGATCAGCCAGTGATCAGCGGTCCCCCTCTCACTCGATTGAAGTTGAGGCTGACCTTTTTTGATCAATCGCCGAAGACTGTCAAGGATCCTTCTGGACCCAGTGAGGAATCGGGGGAGCCTGAAAGTAATCCCCCGCCCCTTTCCCAAGCTCCTTCTTGAATTGAGGCATTCACTTTGAGATCAGGGCTGGCCCCGCTTGGTCCCGATCGATACCATCCGCTCATGTCAGTGGCGTTCAGGCCAGGGTATGACTTTCACCCCTTCTCGCCTGAGCGCACTTTTGCTTGTCGCTGGTCTCAGTCTTATCGATCTGGGCCTGTTGGAACCACCGATGGGATCAGGATCCCGCGCGGTACTGGCTCAGGGGGCGATGTCCTTGCGTGTCCGTAGTGGGCAAGGGGGCGTGGAGGTGGTGATTCAAGGGGTGGGACCGCAGCCGTTGCTGCAGCAACGGCTCAATGGCCGGGTTTGGCAGGGCAGTTTGCAGACAAAGGGGACCCCTGGAATTCTCAATGGCCGTCAACAGCTCGCTGATTCCGTCGCAGGCCTGCAGCGGGTGACGATCAGTGGATCTGGCAATTCTTATCGCTTGGAGGTGGTCCCCGAGCCAGGACAGAGCCTTCAGGAGCCGGTGGTCAGCGCTGATGGTCGCAACTTAATTCTCAGTTTTCCGGGGTTGATAGCGGCCCCGGTTCTCCAGACAGGTCTTCTGGATCTGAACACGCCAGGGTCGGTGCCCCAGGCGAGCTATGCACCCCCATTACGACCTCGGGCCGTGGCACCACCGTTAGGGGATATGGCGGTGGGAACCATGGTGTTGCAGAACCGCAGCTACGTGAATGTCAGTGGTCCCCCCGTGACACTCACACTGAACAATGCGCCTGCCAAGGATGCGCTGATGGCATTGGCTCGATTAGGGGGATATGGCTTTGTCTTCGTTGGAGATGATGCTGGTGTTAATCAAGGGACCGACAACGCCGGAGCTGATTCAGCGAACCCCAGTGGTCGTCCTGTGTCGATGGCATTTGTGGATGAATCCTATTCAAGAGCGCTGAACGGGATCTTGCTTGCTTCGGGCCTTCAAGGCAAGCTCGACGGACGGATGTTGCTGGTGGGAACATCAATTTCATCGAAGACATTTGGCCCTCAAGTGTCAAAAGTGATTCGATTGAATCAGGTCTCCGCAGTAGCAGGAGCTGAATATTTAGGGAACCTTGGGGCAACAGTTAATTTTACGAACACGATTTCCGTGACGACGGGTGAGCCGGCTTCGCAAGGCACTTCTGAAATCAGTAACACAACCTCTCAGGAGAAGTCTGAATTGAAAGCGACTGAGTCGTTTGGTGCTTCCGTTGGCCCTTTGCGCGGGCTTGTGATCACAACCGATTCGAGGTTGCAGACCTTGACACTTGTGGGTGATTCAAGCCTGATCCAAGTGGCTGAAAATTATCTGAAGCAAATTGATCTTCGCCAGAGGCAAGTGGCTCTTTCGGTGAGGCTTTTGGATGTTACTCTTGATAATGAGTCATCTATTTCTAATAGTTTTGCGTTTAGAAATGGGTATAATTTTATTGTTAGTGATCGCGGAGAGCTGATCGGGGCGTTTGGTTCTAATCTTCCTCCTAATTCTGATAATTTCAATGTAATTGCCGGTGAGGCTGATAGTGGCAAGCCGCAATATGCTGATGAAGAGAAAGCAGTGGTAGAACCCCTTGCGCCAGCGCGAGTAAACCCTGGCTTGTCGTTTCCGGATTCAGACCAAGCCAAATTCACCGATGGATTTTTGGACTTCTTGAGGGCTAAAATTGAGTCGAGTAGTGCAAAAACTCTTGCCTCTCCAACTTTACTTCTCTCTGAGTCTCCAAAGGAGTTGGAGGGAGGTTCGTCTTCCTCTGTTGCTGATCCAAACGTTGCTTTGTCTAGCGGCAAGATTGGGCGCGAGCGGGCCAACGAGTCGTTTGTGACGGTGGGTACCCAAGAGATTGTGGATTACCAAGTACAGGCTGGCCAAAATGGTGCTCCCAATACTTGTCAGCCAGAGTTTCAAACAGCAGGTCTGACTTTTGGGGCAAGAGTCTCGAAAATCGATGACAATGGTTTTGTTAGCTTTACGTTATCTCCTTCGATATCTGCAGTTACACGCTCGCTGAATGTGGACGGCTGTGGTCCAATCAGCATCCTCAGCATCCGCAGGTTGGATACTGGATTGTTGCGGGTGAGGGATGGGCAAACGTTGATATTGACGGGAGTTATTCAAGATGATGACTCTAGAGTTGTGAGTAAGTGGCCCATCCTTGGCGATATTCCTTTGATTGGCCAATTTTTTAGGCAAACTGCTGGGAATAGGGCCAAGAGAGAGTTGGTGATCCTCGTGACTCCTCGCATCGTTGATGATGAGCAAGGTGGCAATTATGGCTACGGATACCGGCCTGATCGTCCGTCTGCTCGACGCATGATGAATTGATTTTGGCTGGTTGTTTGTCTTTGTCCTTTGAGATTTAACTGGTTTTGAATTTAAAAACCTAGTCCCATGGGGATGAGTGCTTTTGCTGCGATTGGCGCCAGCATTCGTAAGCCTGTAATTGTGTTGTTCAGCAGCTGGATTCCTAGACCTTTGCCTTCATTTGGTGATTGCTCCTTCAAGCGTCGAGCTTGGATTGATTCCGCTGCTTTGCGAAGCTGCACCGCCCAGGTGGTTTGACCCTCTTTCTCAAAAATCAATGCGGCATAGCGGAAATCGGCCGCAGCAACATCATCTTTGGCTTGCTCGCTACGGCAGATGCCCCGGGCTACCCAGCTGAGGGGTTGCCCAGGTTGCCTCCTGATCGCATCACTGAACAGCTGCTCCGCCGCTGACCAACGGCCCGCCTGGAAAGCCTCTACGCCTGCGTTGTGCAGAGCTGCATGGCTGCGGATGCCAGCAGAGATGCCACTTGCCCCCTGCCAGTGAGCCTCATCCAGGGCGTTAGGGGTCAGCTGGGCACCGGTGAGGTCCGCGTCGCGCAGATCCGTTCCGTACAGCAGCGTTCCTGTGAGGTTGGCCCCTCGCAGCGAGGCGCCGCGCAGGCTGGTGAAGCTGAGATCAGCACCACTGAGGTCGGCACCATCTAGCTTTGCCTGGCCCAAATTGGCTCTCATCAGCTTGGCGTCGCTGAGGTCAGCATCACGAAGGTCAGCGTGGACTAAATCCGCATCTGCCAGTCGGCATCCGCTGCAGCTGCGCTCCTGTAAAACCTGAATCAGCGCATCATTGGCCTTGGCCTGCGTGCCGCCCATACTCAGCAGAGCGCTCAGCATCACCACTCCAGAGAGATGTTGGAGCCTGAGCAGGCTGCATTCGCAGTCGTTCATGGGTGGCGGCTCTGAACCATCTGGTTGTATCGGTCTCTGATGCCGACGTCGAGAGCGACTGGGCAGGATGGTGTTGCGTGTCGCCTGCGTTGATCTTGAGCAGCGGCCTTCCACCGCATGGAGGCAATCTTGTCCAGGAGGCCCTCCGCCTTGGCTTGAAGCCTTCGCAGCTTCTGGATGCCAGTGCTTCGCTGGTGCCCTTCCGTCCACCAAAGGTTCTGCAGCGTGCTCTGAAGCAATCGATCAGTGGCAGTGCTCTGCGCAACTATCCCGACCGCGAGCAGCAAGAACTCCGCCAGGTGATTGCGAGTTGGCATGGTCTAAAGGCCGAGGCCGTGCTGCCAGGTAATGGTGCAGCGGAACTATTCACCTGGGCGGCACGGGATGCGGCCGCATGTGGTGTGAGTGGACTACCGGAACCTGGCTTTGCCGACTATCGCCGAGCTTTGGCTTGCTGGGATGGTGCTGCTCGCAGCCTGCCTGTTGGCCAGAGCTGGTTGGCAACCTGGCCACAGCCATGGCCCTTTCCGCCCGCGCCGGATCAGGTGCTTTGGATTACCAATCCCCATAACCCCACTGGGCAACTCTGGAGTCGCGCGTCGCTTGAACCGCTGCTGCAGCACTACGCATTGGTGATCTGTGATGAAGCCTTCCTGCCTCTTGTGCCCGCAGGAGAAGCGCAGTCTCTGCTGCCTCTGGTGGAGACCCATCCCAATCTTGTGGTCATCCGCAGTCTCACCAAGTTGTTGGCGATTGCAGGTCTACGCCTGGGCTATGCCGTGGCCTCACTAGAACGCATAAAACGTTGGCAGCAATGGCGTGATCCCTGGCCGGTGAACGGTCTGGCGCTCGCTGCCGGTCGGGCTGTGATGGCTGATCAAGCCGGCATGGTTCGTTGGTTGCAGCGGGTGCATAGCTGGGTTGCACAGGAGGGGGCCTGGTTTCACTACCAGCTCTCCCATCTCCCTGGTGTATTGCCAATGCCGTCAAGCGCCAACTATTTGCTGCTCCGTGGCGTCGACTCCCTGCTGGATTTACGCGAGCGGGTGGCACAGCGGGGTGTGCTTCTGCGCGACTGCCGTTCTTTCACTGGACTAGGGGAAGATTGGCTGAGAATTGCGTTACAGGATCGCCGTGGTAACCGGCGGATCCTCAGAGCCCTGAAGCAGGAACTGCACTGACGCCTTCCATCACCGCACCAGTGTTTGCAACAGCGTTGCGAGTTGCTTGTCGGCGTCGCGCACCGCCAGCTGTTGCATGGCTTGTTTCATCGTCAGGAGGGAGGTCTCAGACGAACCATTGCCTTGAAGCCTGGGACCCAGCAGACGCCAGAGCATGTCGCGCAGGGCGGGATGGTTCGGGTCGTGCTGGTGCACGATCACAGCGGCGCCCAGGGCTGCGGCACAGGCTGCATTGGCGTCTTGATGCTGATCTGCTGCCTGCGGAAATGGCACTAGCACGGAGGGGGTCTCGCACACGGCCAGTTCGCTGAGGCTGCCTGCTCCTGCCCTGCTGATCGCTAGGTCAGCGTGTTGCAGTAGTCCGGCTATGTCGTCGCTGAAGGGTCGCTCCACCAGTGCGGCGTGCTCAATGCTGTTCACATCCGGATCGTTGCTGCCTGTTAGATGCACCACCCGGCAGCCGTGACTGAGCAGCTCCGGCAGCAGTACCCGCACCATCCGGTTGAGGCCAAGAGCCCCCTGGCTGCCACCCATCACCACGAGCAAGGGGCCCTCACCTTTCGGGACCCAGTTCGGCAAAAGCTGGGGTTGCAAAAAAGCATCCCTTACCGGAGTGCCCGTGACCACGGCCAGACATCCGGGGATGCGACTTGCGGCTGCATCAAGACCAACGGCCACGTGGGTGCAGAAGCGGCCCAGCAGCCTTGTGACCCGACCTGGAATGGCGTTGGATTCGTGTAGCACAACTGGAACACCGCACCACCGGGCAGCAAGGATTGCTGGTGCCGCGATGTAACCGCCTGTGGTGAAGACCGCATCGATCTGCTGCCTGCGGATCAGTCGGTGCACATCTTGGCTGGCCCCCAGCAGACGCAGCAACTGGATGAGTTTGCGCAGGCCTCGGCCCTGGAGCCCTCCGGCTTTCACAGTCACCAGGTTGTACTGCTCAGGGACCAGTGTCGTTTCCAGGCGATCGGGAACGCCAAGCCAGCGCACCCCCCAGTCGGGAGGAAGAGCTTCGGCAACCGATAGCGCTGGAAACAGATGGCCACCGGTGCCACTGGCGGCGATTAGAAGCCGGGGCATGGGAGCGGACCACGAAAACGCGGCCTAACTTAGTTCGACTGCTGAGGCTGATTCATGGTTCCGCTCCTGCGAGCCTCTTTGGCGACTGTGCTCTCGAGTGCCGCGTTGCTCAGCACGATGCCGGCACTGGCAGCTAGCGGAGATGCGGCTGATCTCAGTGCCCGTTTGCAGCTTGCCCTCAATGCAGAGGACCGTGTTCAGGCACTGTCCGCCTTGATGGCACCGGAGCAGGCCACGACCCTGATGGAGCGCTTTCGTCGCTTCAGCACGCGTTTTCCTGAAACCCGCTGGGCCGTTAGGCCAGGCCAGCCCCTTGCCGATGGTCGCTCCACCGTGAAGCTGGCTGTAAGCGGTACGCGTCAGCAGGATGGTCTCAGCTACTCCTTCAAAGCCAACCAGCGGGTTGCCTTCTCTACGGATGGAGGACTGATCACCGCTCAGGAGGTTCTCAGCGATCAATCGGTGCTCACCAGCGCCCGCAAGCCGTTGCCTATCTCGCTGCTCATCCCCGACAAAGTGCTCACTGGCAGCCGTTACGACGTGGATGTGGTGGTGGATCAACCGTTGGGTAAAGCCTTGCTGGCTGGCGGGCTCATCGCGATAACCCCTCAGCAAGTGATGGCGCAACAGAGCCCGGATGTTCAGCTGGAGCCATTAGGCGGTGGCGGGTTGTTCAAGTCGGTGCAGGCCCCTTTTCAGCCCGGGATTCAGACCTGGGCGGCCCTTTTGGTGCACCCCGATGGGGTGATCACGGTGAGTAAGCGGGTGCAGGTTGTTGATGATCAGACCAAGCTCAATCCTTGATCTACTGAGGTTGATAGGGGTTCGCGGGAAGACTTCGGCGTAGAGCAGACACATCGGCATTCCCGAGCCCAGCGTCCATTAGGGCCTGCTCCTGGTTGTGCACGGCCTCGGTGATCGGCAATTTCAGGCCCGTCTGTAACGCCGCATCGAGTGCAATTCCGAGGTCCTTGTGATGCAGTGCCAGTTTGAAACCGAGTGGATAATCATCATTGATCATGGCCTGAGACCGATGTTGCAGTGCCCAGGAGCCTGCAGCCCCCTGGCACAGCGCGTCCACAACCTGCTCCATCGGTAGCTGCAGGTGTTCTCCGAGGGCGATGGCTTCCGCAACTGCGGCATAACTACCAGCCACCAGCACCTGGTTAATTGCTTTGACCTGTTGTCCACTGCCCACGTCACCGAAATAGTGGATTGAGCGGCCGATCACCTCCAGCACTGGCCGCGCTTTCTCAACTGCTGCAGTGTCTCCACCGCAGAGCACGGTGAGGGTGCCGGCCTTCGCGCCTTCCGTGCCGCCGGTCACGGGAGCATCGATGTAAGCAATGTCTCGCTTAGCGAGACGTTGAGCCATGGCCCTGGAGGTGGAGGGACTGATGGTGGAGCAGTCGATCACCAAGCTGCCCTGCTGCAGCGCGGGTCCAGCGCCCTGTTCTCCCCAGAGAACAGCTTCTACGGCTGCATCGTCGCTTACGCAGAGAAGCAGTGCAGAACAGCGACTCACTGCTGCGGCCGGGCTTGCGGTGGGTAAGGCTCCCGCTAGGCCAGGGGCCGACTCCGCCAGGCGACTGCGGGTATGGACCTGCAGCGGGTAGCCAGCTGCTAAGAGATTTACCGCCATCGGCAACCCCAGAGCCCCGAGGCCAATACAGGCCAGTCGGGTCTTTGGCGTTAGATCACATCCGGTCATGGTTTGAGACCATCTGAGTCAGATCCTGACCCGCCACCCGCAGCAACCTGGGCCTGTTCACTGTTGATGGTCTTCATGGCGCTTACCAATCGCTGGCGACGGGCACTCTTGATTCCCTGCGTTGCACTCACAGCCGCTGCTCTGCAGCAGACCGGTGGAGTAGCGGAAGCGGCTCCAGGCCGCAGGATGCCGGAATCCAACCTCACGGAAAGTCAGAAGATGCAGCTGTTCCAGGCCCGCCGCAACTGGGGACTACGCAGCTACGACCAACGGCTTGCGCTGCTCAAGTCTGGCCAGAGCTGCCTTGAGCGTGCGCAAACTCCTGAAGCGGGCAAGACTTGTATGCAGCAACAGAAGCAGGCTCGCCGGCGTCTGATGGAGCAAGGACGACAGGTTGTGAATGCAGAGCGTCGCCGCTTGGGCCTCACACCTTTGCCTGATTTCCGGAGGCAAGGTCGAGGGAGGGGCTGAGGCTCCTCCCTTTGACCGAATCTCTACTCAGGCGGCGTCGAGGGCTGAAACGCCTGGCAGTACCTTGCCTTCCAGCAGTTCGAGGCTGGCGCCGCCACCGGTGGAGATGTGCGACATCTTCTCGGCCAGACCTGCCTTCTCCACAGCTGCAACAGAGTCGCCGCCGCCGATGATCGTGCAGCAGCCCTTGCCACTCAGCTCGGCCAGGGTGGTGGCGATGGCGTTGGTGCCGGCGGCAAACTTATCGAACTCGAACACGCCCATGGGGCCGTTCCAGATCACGGTCTTGCAGTCGGCCAGTGCGTCCTGGAACACCTTGATGGAGTCAGGACCAATGTCCAGACCCATCCAGCCGTCGGGAATCGAGTTGATGTCAGCGATCTGGCTGTTGGCGTCGGGGGCGAAGTTGTCGGCCAGCACCACATCGGTGGGCAGCAGCAGCTGCACGCCCTTGGCCTTGGCTTTGGCCTCCAGCTCCTTGGCGAGTTCGAGTTTGTCTTCTTCCACGAGGCTCTTGCCCACTGAGAGTCCGCGTGCCTTGTAGAAGGTGAAGATCATGCCGCCGCCGATCAGCACCTTGTCGCACTTGTCGATCAGGGCTTCGAGCACGCCGATCTTGGAGCTCACCTTGGAACCACCCACGATGGCAGCGAGGGGGCGCTTGGGATCGTCAACGGCACCCTGCAAGTACTGAAGCTCCTTCTCCATCAGGAAGCCAGCCACGGAGGGCTTGAGAAACTTGGTCACGCCTTCGGTGGAGGCATGAGCGCGGTGGGCGGCACCGAAGGCGTCGTTCACATACACCTCAGCCAGTCCAGCCAGCTTTTCGGCGAAACCGGCTTCATTCTTTTCCTCTTCCGCGAAGAAACGCACGTTCTCCAGCAGCACCACATCGCCATCCGCCATGGCACTGACCTTGGCTTCGGCGTCAGGTCCGATGCAGCTTTCGGTCTTGGAGACTGGTTTGCCGAGCAATTCGCTCAGACGGGCGGCAACGGGGGTGAGACGCATGGAGTCATTCACCTGACCCTTGGGCCGTCCGAAGTGGGCGGAAAGAATCACTTTGGCGCCTTTGTCGATTAGGTCTTTGACGGTGGGCAGCGCAGCACGGATGCGGGTGTCATCGGTGATGGCCCCGGCATCATTGAGGGGCACATTGAAATCGACCCGCACGAGAACACGTTTTCCGCTGAGGTCGGCGCCGGAGAGGCTGGCCAGGGAACGCTTCGCCATGAGGGTTGTGTGGTGCGGTAAGAAAACGGGGAGAGATTAACCCGAGTTCTGCAGGCCCAGCGCTAGGACTGGCTTAAAGGGCATTGGCCGGAGGTCGTGTGAATGTTCAAGACCGTCCTCTTCCCGATCGATCAGAGCGATGAGGCCCTGGAGACAGTGGACAAGGCTCTGGAGCTCGCGCGCCGTTATGGCTGTCGATTGGTGCTGCTATCGGTGCTGCAGTCAGAACGTTCTCAAAAGCATGACCATGAAGCGGTTGTAGGGAGGCTTGACCAGACCCGCGAACGCTTTGAACAGGCTGGTTTCAGCTGCCAGGAGATTGAGCGCAGTGGCCAAACGGCCTCTGTGATTGGTGATGTGGCTGATGAGTTGAATGTGGATGTGATCGTGATGGGAACCGGGGGTGTGAACTTGGAATCCGACAGCGGCTGCATGGTTGCACGGGTGCTTCAGCTGGTGTCCTGTCCTGTGTTGGTGGTGCCGTGAGTTCACCACCGATTCAGTGGTACCCCGGCCACATCGCCAAGGCGGAGCAACAACTCCGGCGCAATCTCGACAAGGTGGATCTGGTCATCGAGGTCCGTGACGCACGCATCCCTCTGGCCACCGGCCATCCCCACCTCAGCCGTTGGATCAAGGGCAAGCAACACCTGCTGGTGATCAACCGTCGCGACATGGTCACTGCTGAAGCCCGATCCTCCTGGGAGGCATGGTTCAAAGGCCATGGTCAGCGCACGGTGTGGTGTGACGCCAAGGTGGGCACCGGGGTCAAACAGGTGCAGCAGGCGGCCATTCGCGCCGGCGATCAGCTGAACGAACGGCGGCGTAACAGGGGCATGCGCCCCAGGCCTGTGCGGGCGCTCACTCTGGGTTTTCCCAACGTGGGCAAATCAGCGCTGATCAACAGGCTGGTGAAGCAGAAGGTGGTGGCGAGTGCCCGCCGGGCTGGTGTCACCCGCACCCTGCGCTGGGTGCGCCTTGGCCAGGACATCGACCTGTTGGATGCGCCCGGGGTGTTGCCACCCAGGCTTGATGACCAGCAGGCTGCCTTACATCTGGCCCTCTGTGATGACATCGGCCAGGCTGCCTATGACGGTGAACTCGTTGCCCAGGCGTTTTTGCGATTGCTGATGGGTCTGCAGCAGCAGCAGTCTTCCGGCGTGGTGCTTGCAGTGTTGGAAGGGCGGTATGGAACACCTTTGTTGGGTGAGACCGAAGACCCAGCTCTTTGGCTTCAGGCCGTGGCACGGCGCCACACCTCCGGTGACACGGCGAGGATGGCTCAGAGGTTGCTGGATGACTTTCGTAAGTCGGCGCTGGGCAGTATCGCTTTGGAGTTGCCGGCATGAGTCGTGCCTGGAGTCGTCCTCCGCTGCCGGAAGAAACCTTCACCGACAGGTTCGGCGAGGGCGAGGGGGAGTTGCTCTCGCTCACCTATCCCAAACCGCTGCCGATGCGGCTCGACCGTTGGCTGGTCAGTCAGCGCAGCGAGCAGAGTCGCGCCCGCATTCAGAAGTTCATTGATGCCGGTTATGTGCGTGTAAATGGCAAGACCGGAAAGGCCAAGACACCTCTGCGCCAGGGCGATGAGGTGCAGCTGTGGATGCCACCGCCGGAGCCGCTGCCCTATCTGAAGCCGCAGCCGATGGAGCTCAATGTGCTCTTTGAAGATGAACATCTGATCGTGATCAACAAACCGGCCGGTCTCACGGTGCATCCGGCACCTGGCAACAAGGACGGCACGCTGGTGAATGGTTTGCTGCATCACTGCCCTGATCTGCCGGGCATTAGCGGCAAGTTGCGGCCCGGCATCGTCCATCGCCTCGACAAGGACACCACCGGTTGCATCGTGATCGCCAAGAGCCAGGAGGCTTTGGTGCGGCTGCAGATCCAGATCCAGAAACGCATCGCTTCACGCGAGTATCTGGCGGTGGTGCATGGGGTGCCTGCAGGAGACAGCGGCACGATCGTGGGGGCGATCGGTCGCCACCCGGTGGACCGCAAGAAATATGCGGTGGTGAGTGGTGAGACTGGACGTCATGCCTGCACGCACTGGAACCTGGAGGAGCGGCTCGGCGATTATTCGCTGTTGCGCTTCAAGCTCGACACCGGCCGTACCCATCAGATCCGGGTGCATTGCGCGCATATGAACCATCCAGTGGTGGGTGACCCCATTTACAGCCGCTGCCGCAAATTGCCGATTGAACTGCCCGGCCAGGCGCTGCATGCCTTTCAGCTGGGCTTGGATCACCCCATCACACGGAAGCGAATGCTGTTTGAAGCACCGATCCCTCCAGTGATGGAGAAATTATTGGCGGTCCTAAGACGCCGTTCCTAGTGCTGTTGCCAGTGCATGATCAAAGGATCTGCTGGCTGGCGAAGTTCAACACCAGATCGTTGAAATCACCGTCTGCGGAAATGCCAGCTTGATCCTCAAACCCAATGCGATTGGCACCCAGCACTTTGAAGCGTTTGAGGTTGGTTCCCAGTTGATGCTATTGGCGTAGCCATGTTTGGCTCAGTTTGGTGTAAGTCCCGTCGTAATAACTGCGAGCTATTGCGTCATTGATTGCGCTTGAGCGGGGGTCGTCTAGAAAGTTTTTTGACATCCCGTAGGCGATAAATAATGTTGTCAGGGTTTTACTCGTTGGCTTGATATTGGGTGCAGATGGCATCTGTTGAAGAGCAGTTTGCATGCTCTGGTTATCTGCGAGGATCGCATCAGCGAGACCGCTTTCAAGTTGTTGAATACATTCAGGCATCAGCTCGCAGCTGATTTGTTTGATGCCTTTGGCTTTCAAAATAGATTCCTGAATTGAGTCCGGTAAAGAAGCGAAGGTTTTGCCTTTAAGGGTGGCGTTGTCGAGCGAAACTATCACTTCCTGATCGCTACTCTTCTGTGCATTGCTCGCTGTTTTTAGGATGTAGGAAGCGAAATAAGCTGTTAACAAGACCCTTGCAAATAATGAGACGATTGAAATAATTCTGGTTTTGGATTTTTGTGTGTGATCTGTAGAGAGTAAAAGTGTTTTCTGTAGGATTAGAATTAGTTGGTGTCGTTTCTTTTCGTGAATGAGATTGAGTCGATTGCGCTCTAGCAGCCAAACCGGTACTGCGAAGAAGCAGGCGATTAGGGCGACTCCCACAAAGATCAGGAGTACTTCCTTGGAAGTTGTCACCTGGAGCAGGCGAAGTGCTGTCGACTCTTCTTGTTTCAGCTCATAGATTTTGAATTCGCTCGTAGCTGTTGGAAAGGTGAATTTGAAGCGTTTGCTTCGATTTTCGTTAATTAAAATCCCGCCCATTGCCACGTCTGCACGCCCACTGCCAATTGCTTCCAGAAGCTCGCCAAAGGTATTCGCTCGTGTGATGCGGTATGGGATCTTCCGGTTTTCGGCGATCATCCGCCAGAGATCGATCTCAAATCCTGTGGGGATCTCGTTTTCGTTTAATGCATAAGGTGGATCGGGGTGCCAAATCACGTTGACTGGTTCTCGACCATTCGTGCTCTTTTCATTTGCGTGGACTTTGCAACTTAAATCCCCCATCGTGCACGCCACGAATGCACCCAGCCCAAATAACACAATGCTTCTGATCCGCTTGGGCATCACATCTAGACGCACGACTCACCAGTCAAAATGCAGGGAGCATCCCGGGTGGATTGCGATGACTTATCGGAATTTTATCCCAAAACTGCGATTGGATCGTTAGCAGATGAGCCTGAATCATCTCGTCGAGGTCGACGGGGTGATTCAGGCTTCTTGATTGGTCTGGGTGCACCCTGAGGAATTGCAGTCTTGGTTAAAGCAGAGTGATTGCGCTTCCTGAAGCCAGCAGCATGTCTTCTGTTAGCACTCCATCTCTTCCAAGATCCATATCCGAAAGGGCATTAAATCCCACCGTCAGCGACTGGCCAGCGCCAATGGATGAGCCCCAATCCGCTCCGGAGAGTTCGTAGCGATAGAGCTCCCCATCCAGCTGCTCAGTTGTTACGTCAACTCCCCAGGACTCGCCATAAAACCTGTGGTTGCTGTTGAAACTCAGCGACCAATTATCAAGTTGCTGTTCGCTCTGATTGTTCACTGTGAGGGAGGCTGTCAAGCCGCCCCACCAAAGATCGCCACTGACCTCAACATCAAGGGGTTGGCCTGTTAGCTGATCAGTCTCTTCAGGCTTTGAATCGGGGAGGATTGGTTCTGGAGGAGGAACGGGTTGTGGCTCCTGATTGATGGTTCCAGTGCTGGACAACGCTTCGAGATTCTGCGCCAGTGGATCACCCAGAGACACAATCCCCTGGTAATAGTTGATCACCGTCGAATCAGAAACATCCAGAGCCGGCCATTGCGGCCAGTCAAAGGTGTCATTCATGAAGGGTTGGTCCTGATCCCATCCCAGAACTGTGAGGTGATTGATGTCGTGAGCAATCGCGACATCTTCGATGTTTAAAAATCCATGGGTGCGGCCATGCATCCAGCCTCCGTAATGGGGCTCCATTTTCAAGGTGTTGATGAAGGTTTCCCGCAAACCGGATTGCTCGATGTAGTCGGCGAATCCCTCATGGCCAAACTCTCGGACCATTCCCATCACGTCGTCTTGGGATCCCTGTCGTGCCGTTCGTTGGATGTCAGCGAGGATCTGGGGGTCATAGGCCTGATCAGCAATCCAACCCACCTTCGCTCCCTGCATGGCATACCAAAGGCCGACCCCCTTGGTGTCATCGCCCCATGCCTGCGAATTGTTGGTCAGGCCGTTGGCAAAAGCCCATTCACCGACGGTCTCAATGCCAACAGCTTCAAGACCTGAGAAAGCACGCAGGCCGTTGTAGGCCTCCAAGGCTTCGGTGGTGATAGCTGTGCGGCCTCCGACCAGTTCGTTGTGCTCGGAATTGTGATTGGAGCCGTGGAAGCTTCCCCAGCTATTGATATCCGTGTAAGGCCCCTCCACGGCAGCGTGCTGATGCATGGTGTGATCGTGGCCGGCACCGGCATGCCCGTCCATGCCGGCAGCGTCAGAGCCGGAAGCTGCCATGGATGTTTCGCCCATGGATGTTTCGCCCATGGATGTTTCGCCCATGGATGTTTCGCTGTTAGAGATCTCAACGTTGGACATCTCACTATTGGATGTCTCACCAGTGGATGTCTCACCAGTTGATGCCTCACCCGTCGATGTCTCGTCCGTGCTCATGGTGGAGCCGGAATCTGCGTTGGAGTTGTCGCTGAAGGCAAGGCCTGTCTCTGAGAACAACATCCCCTCAGTGAGGTTGCCATCACGTCCAAGGTCAGTGCCCTGCGTTCCGTTGAAGCCAACATTGATGGTTTCACCCGCTGGGATGCGACTCCCCCAACCCGTTCCTGAGAGGGTGTAGCGCGTCAGTCCGTTGTCCAATCGTTCGCTTTCGAGGGCGACTCCCCAGGCATTGGGGTCTAGTTGATGGGGACTGGTGAAGCTGATGGTCCAGCTTTCAAGAGCCTGATCGCTCTTATTGGTGATGGCCAGTGCGGCAGTGAAGCCGCCCCACCAGATGTCCCCGCCGATGGAGACCTGCAGTGACTCAGATGGCGTCATGGCATGAATGAGAGGTACAGATTCAGTGCAGCGACGAGATGTGATTCAGATCTGTCTCGTGAAAGTCGGGATGTGTCCGAATCATTTCGTGTTGAGGGAAGGAAGGTCGCCGCCTTGTTTTTCCATTCACGGCTGAAACCGTTTGAACGCCAATCCTGCAAATGGGGGGTTTTCTGGAGCGCGGGTCAGGGAATCAGCCCGAGCCTTAATGCTGCGGAAACCGCACTAGCTCTGTTGCTGACGTCTAGGCGTGTGAGGATCTCACTAAGGTGATCGCGAGCAGTGTTGACGGAGATGTTGAGCTGATCAGCGATTTGACGATTGCTCAGCCCCTCGGCAACCAAGGCGAGAATTTCAAGTTGGCGTTCTGAAAGCACCTTGGTCCTCTCCCGACCAAGAATTATTTCCCCCTCAAGGAGACTTGGATCCTCAAAGTGTTTGCCTTGTTTCATGGAAGTCAGGGCATTAATCAATGCTCCGGAGCGTTGCTCCAAACTCCGTTCATTCAGGACTGCATCCACGTTCAGTCCGCGGGCAATGCGCAAGCTGCTTTTGCCTGGACGGTTGATCAGGAGCAGGGTGCGATGGCTGCTAGGGAAGCGTTTGCTTTCACGCAGCAAGTCCAGTCCGCTTCCGTCACTGAGTTGCTCGGACACGAGGAGCCAGTGAGGGGACTTGACGTTCTTCAGATAAATCATCGCTTCAGCTTTGGAGTCATAAAAGCGTCTGATTCTTTTGCTTTGCATCCCTGAAAGTCGCAGCATTTGCTTCACTGCAAACAGATGTGGGTAGAGGCAGATGAGTAAATCTTGATCGTGGATCAGTGAACGAATCCTGCGTGCTTTTTCAAGATCGCTCGCTTCACTTCGGCTTCTGGTCATGACCTCAACTTGGCAAGCGAGGACAGGCTTCGACCAGTGTTCGCGTGATCTCAGCCTGCGGTTGATTCAGCAACCGGTCACCGGGTCCCTCCTCCACGACATGTCCTTTGTTGAGCACGATCAGTCGATGGCAGAAGCCACAGGCCACTGAAAGGTCATGGGTGATGAAGATCATGGTGAGTCCAAGCTCCTGCTGCAGCTGCCGAAGCAGGGACAGAACTTCTGCCTGGATTTCGGCATCGAGCATGCTCACGCTTTCATCACAGATCAGCACCTTCGGTTTCAGCGCCAGAGCGCGGGCGATGGCCACCCGTTGCTGCTGGCCCCCGGAAAGTTGGCGGGGAAGCCGATTCTGGTAACGATCGGCTGGTCCAAGGCCCACGCGTTCAAGCAGCTGGCGGCCTTGTTCTCGAGCTGCCGCTGGTGACGCCAGATTGTGGATCCGCAGTGGATCGACGATGGCATCCAGCACCGGCATGGCTGGATTCAGACAGGCCAGTGGGTCCTGGAACACCATCTGAATGGTTCGCCGTGCCCGGCGCGCCTCACGTCCCCGCAGCCTGAGCAGATCCTGACCGAGTAACTGCACCCTGCCACCACGAATCGGCGTTAGTCCCATCAGGGCACGGCAAAGGGTGCTTTTGCCGCAGCCAGATCCTCCCACCACTCCAAGGGTTTCGCCGGCTCGCAATTGGAAGCTGATGCCGTCTACCGCTTTCAGCCAGGTTGGATTCCAGGGCGGACCGCCCAGGTTGTGCCAGCAGCGCAGTTCCTGCACAGCCAGCACCGTTTCGGCCTCGGGTGCTTCAGGGGTGCTTCCCCCTTCTCGTGCTCGGGCAGCGGCAAGTAGCCGTTGTCCCACCCTTGAGCTGGGATAGGTCAGAACCACGTCGCTGCGGTTGATCTCCACGACCTGTCCACCGTCCAGCACAGCCATGCGTTCGCACCAGCGATTGGCCATGGCCAGATCGTGGGTGATCAGCAACAGAGCACTGCCCAGTTCCTTGCACAGCGCTCTCAGGGCAGCCATCACCTGACCAGCCACCGCTACATCGAGGCTGGTGGTGGGTTCGTCCGCGATCACCAGGGGAGGACTCAGGGCGATGGCCAGTGCAATGGCAAGGCGCTGACGCATGCCGCCGCTGAACTCATGGGGGTAGGCGCGGAAGCGAGCAGCGCCGATGCCCACCTGCTCCAGCAGCTCCTTGGCCCGCTTAAGACGTTCTGTCTCGTGCATAGTCGGCCTATGGGCACGCAGGGTATCGATCAGATGACCGCCCACCGTCATCAGTGGATTTAGGCGTGTCATCGGATCCTGAAATACCAGTCCCACCGATTCGCCGCGCAATCTCCTCAGATCGGTCAAGTTGAGGCTGCGGGGATCGTGACCGTTCAGGCTTAGTTCTCCTTCGCAACTGCTGCCTGGGGGCAGCAGTTGCAGCGCTGCCCTGGCCACCGTGCTCTTGCCGCAGCCGGAGGGACCCACCAGGGCCAGGCGTTCGCCGGGATGCAGGCGCAGGTCAAGCCCATCGAGGGTCCAGGCCTGGCTTCCCGGGTAACGGAGCCGGAATTGTTCGAGCTCCAGCACAGTCCCTTGCGCGGTTGTCATGGCAATCGAGGCGCAGGTGCTCATGGCTACATACCATGGAATCACCTGTCGGTTCGGATGCTCAACGCCACCTCCGAGACGGTCGCAGTTCGGATCCGGAATGGATCCGCTGCACCGGCTTGCGGTCTGGTGGCTCTGAGGGACAGGCCCATCCGTTCGGCTGATGATTACGGCATCGATCTCCCCGCCTGGTTGCGTGAGTGCATCGACCACGTGCCGCCAGGGATCGGTCACAGCTGTCCCACCGATTCAGAGGCTCTGCTCGCAGCGGCCTTTGATTTTGCTTTTCAGCTGCACGAGGGCCAGTTTCGAGCCAGCGGAGACCCTTACATCGTCCATCCGGTGGCGGTGGCTGATCTGTTGAGGGATATCGGTGCCAGCGCCAGCGTGATCGCTGCGGGCTTCCTTCACGACGTGGTGGAGGACACCGATGTCACTCCAGAGCAGCTCGAGAGTCATTTCGGACCGGAAGTCCGCGAGCTCGTGGAGGGGGTCACCAAGCTTGGCGGGCTGCACTTCACCAATCGCACTGAGGCTCAAGCCGAAAACCTGCGCAAGATGTTCCTGGCGATGGCCAGTGACATCCGAGTTGTGCTGGTGAAGCTTGCGGACCGGTTGCACAACATGCGCACGCTGGGGGCGCTGCGGGAGGAAAAGCGCCAGCGCATCGCCCGGGAAACCCGGGAGATTTATGCACCTTTGGCCAATCGTCTTGGCATCGGTCGCTTCAAATGGGAGTTGGAGGATCTGTCCTTCAAATTGCTTGAGCCGGATGCCTTCAGGGAGATTCAGCAGGAAGTTGCGACCAAGCGCAGCGAGCGGGAGGAACGTCTAGGGGTCACTGTTCAGTTGCTCAGTGATCGCCTGGCGGCTGTCGGGCTTGAGAACTGTGAGGTGAGCGGCCGGCCCAAGCACCTCTTCGGCATCTGGACCAAGATGCAGCGGCAGCAAAAAGCCTTCCACGAGATCTACGACGTGGCGGCCTTGAGGATCCTCACCCCCAGCGTTGAGGCCTGCTATAGGGCTCTTGCGGTGGTTCACGACACCTTCCGTCCTATTCCCGGGCGCTTCAAGGACTACATCGGTCTGCCCAAGCCCAATGGCTATCAGTCGTTGCATACGGCTGTGATCGGTCGTCACCGTCCGATCGAAGTGCAGATCCGAACGCTGGATATGCATCGGGTGGCGGAGTTCGGAATTGCCGCGCACTGGAAATACAAAGAAGGTGGTTCACCAGCTGCCGGTGGAGACACTGAACGCTTCAACTGGTTGCGGCAACTTGTTGACTGGCAGCAGGAAGGGGGAGCTGATGACCACAACGACTACCTCGCTTCGATCAAGGAAGATCTCTTCGATGAAGAGGTATTCGTATTCACACCTAAAGGCGACGTTCTGGGTTTGCGCAAGGGTTCTACGGCTGTGGATTTTGCTTATCGCATCCACTCGGAAGTGGGTAATCACTGCCATGGCGTGCGCATCAATGATCGACTTTCTCCCCTGTCGACGCCGCTCCAGAACGGTGATTTTGTGAATGTACTCACGAGCAAGACGGCACATCCCAGTCTTGATTGGCTCAATTTTGTGGCGACGCCTACGGCGCGTAATCGCATCCGCCAGTGGTACAAACGCAGCCATCGGAATGAAACGGTTGAGCGGGGAAAGGACCTGCTCGAACGGGAGCTGGGACGCAGCGGTTTTGATGCTCTGCTCAGCAGTGATGCGATGACGCGCGTAGCCGAGCGTTGCAACCTGCTCAGTACTGAGGATCTGCTTGCGGCCCTCGGTTTCGGAGCCGTCACCCTGCATCAGGTGCTCAACCGTCTCAGAGAGGAGATCCGTCTGCAGGCCGCCATCGAGGAGCCACCGCTCAGTAACGAAGACGTTGCTCGCCAGCTTGTGCAGCAGGCGGAAACCGGCCCCCCCCCGCTCCAGTCCTGATCAGCAGGACCCCATCCTTGGTGTGGAGGGTCTCGACTACCGCCTCGGTGGTTGTTGCAGCCCTCTTCCCGGCGAGGCGATTCTGGGTACGGTTGCCCTCGGCAACCATGGCATCACCGTGCATCGCCAGGACTGCTCTAATGTTGTGGCGATTCCCAGTGAACGGCGATTGCCTGTGCGCTGGAATCCCGCTTTGGTGACAAGAAGCCAACGCTTCCCTGCGCAGCTGCGCATTGAGGTGATCGACCGTGTCGGGATTCTCAAGGACATCCTGATGCGCCTCTCTGATGGACGCATCAACGTCAGTGATGCCCGCGTGAAAACCAGCCATGGAAAGCCCGCGCGCATTGATCTGCGTCTGGAGTTGGCCAGTGCCGAGCAACTGCAGCGCACCATGCACCAGATCCGCTCAATGGCAGATGTAATTGATATCGCCCGCAGCAGCGGTACTTAACTTTGCTGGCGACTGCCCTCAGCGTTTGCGTTGTTGTTGTAGGAGCCAATTCAGGCTCAGCCACCAACCCAGTGCCGCGCTGACGGCTCCCGTAATGCTGGAGCCCAGCAGCAAACGGCTGATCACGCTCCATCCCAACTGACTAAAGCCGTCGGGGTTCACGGCATCGAAGCCAGGCCATTCGCGGCCGGGGCCGAGCAGCAGAGCCCCGATCCGGTAGTTGAACCAGTAGAGCGGCAGATAGGTGAAGGGATTGCTGATCCAGGTGCCTGCAGCCGCCAATAAATGGTTTCCACGCACCACACTGGCCAGTGCGATTCCCACCAGTGTCTGCAAACCGAAGATCGGAAAGCAGCCGCAGAAGATCCCGGCTGCAAGCCCACGGGCCCGCTGTCCCGGAGTGCCTTCCTGTTGCCAGATCCATTGCAGACTTTGCTGCAGGCGTCGATGTGCCTTTGTCAGCATCCGGCCCATGGGAGTGTCGGCGGTTCTCGCATGCCATTGAGGATGTGATCGTAGGGAGTGGGCTAGGGGCTGTTGCAGCATCGCGATGCAGGAGATCAACCTGGAGAGGCAAACGATTGCTGCAGTGGCCACGGCAGTGGCTCCCGGCCAGGGCGGCATCGCCGTGATTCGACTGTCGGGCCCTGATGCACAAGGGGCCGTGGGCGAGATCACTTGCTTCCCAGGTGCGCAGCTGTGGGAGAGCCATCGGGTGCTTTACGGCCATGTGCTGGCAGCCGACGGAGTGGAGCGACTCGATGAGGTGTTGGTGCTGGTGATGCAGGCGCCACGGAGTTTTACCGCTGAAGACGTGGTGGAAATCCATTGCCATGGCGGTGTGATGGCTGTGCAGCGGGTCATGGCCCGTGTGCTGGAACAGCCAGGGATTCGCCGAGCATTGCCCGGTGAATTCAGTCAGAGAGCCGTCCTGAACGGGCGCCTCGATCTCACGCGTGCTGAGGCGATCGGCGATCTGGTGGGCGCACGCAGCCAGCGTGCTGCGCAGCTGGCGATGGCAGGGGTGGATGGCGGTATTCAGCGTCGAATCCAGATGTTGCGCGAATGTTTGCTGGATCAGCTCAGTGAGTTGGAGGCCAGGGTTGATTTTGAGGATGACCTGCCTGCACTTGATGCTCAGGCGCTGCTGATAGCTCTGCAGTCGGTTCGCGACCAGCTGCTTCAACTGGTCGCCGATGGTGAGCGCAGTGTTGCTCTTCGCCAAGGATTGCGGGTGGCTCTTGTCGGCAGACCGAACGTGGGCAAGAGCTCACTGCTCAATCGGCTGAGTCGCCGTGAGCGAGCCATCGTGACCGATTTACCCGGCACAACGAGAGACTTGCTGGAAAGCGAAATTGTGTTGGAGGGCGTTCCGATCACGCTGCTCGATACCGCTGGCATCCGCAGCACCAGCGATGCGGTTGAGCAGCTGGGCATCGCACGCAGTCATGACGCCTTGGCCAGTGCCGACCTGGTCGTGCTTCTGTTTGATCTTGCTGACGGCTGGACCGCTGAGGATCAGGATCTGCGAGAGCAGATCCCCGCTGATGTGCCTTATCTGCTTGTGGGAAATAAGGCTGATCTCAGCGATGCTGCGTCTCCCGCTGATGTTCATCTGTCCGCCGTGACAGGGGTGGGGGAAGCGCAGCTGGTGCAGGCGCTTCTGGAGCGATGCGGCGCACTTAGCGATGGCTCCCTGTTGTTGGCGCTCAACCGGAGACAGGTTGACCTGGCACGGGTGGCGGCGGCGGCTCTTGATCGCAGTGAGCAGGTTGCCGCCGATGGACTGCCCTGGGATTTCTGGACGATTGATCTGCGTGAGGCCATTCGCAGCCTTGGCGAGATCACGGGGGAAGAGCTCACCGAATCAGTGTTGGATCGTATTTTTTCCCGCTTTTGCATCGGCAAATGAAGCGCTGCGGGTCAGGTTCGAATGTCGTGCCCGCATGATGGATCCAGTCGGTTGAGCGGGAGGTTCTGGAGTGATCAACGTTGAGCAGCCCCTAGCGACTCCCCGGCTTCAAGCGCAACTCCGGGACTGGCTGGCTGAGGATCTTGGCCGCGGCGATCTCACCGCGCCCGCCCTCGGACGTCGGCGTGCTCAGGCAAGTTGGATCGCCAAGCAGGACGGTGTGTTTTGCGGTGGCAGCCTTGCTCTGCGGTTGTTCCGCCTGTTGGATCCCGAGCTCGAGGCGGAGTGTCTTGTTGCCGAGGGTGCTGCAGTGCAAACCGGTGACAGCCTGCTCCGTCTCAATGGCCAGGCCAGTGCTCTTGTGGGTGCTGAACGGACGGCGCTGAATTTGGCGATGCGTCTCTCCGGTATCGCCACGGCTACGGCAGCACTGGTGAGAGAACTGCAGGGAAGCGGAGTGCGCCTGGCTGACACGCGCAAGACCACGCCGGGACTGCGTGAACTCGAGAAGTACGCCGTGCGTATGGGCGGAGGTCTCAATCACCGAATGGGCCTGGACGACGCAGCCATGCTCAAGGAGAACCATCTGGCCTGGGCGGGTGGCATAGAAGCTGCGATTGCAGCTGTGCGGGCCTCAGCTCCATGGCCGGCGAGGGTGATTGTGGAAGCCGAAACCGAGCAAGAAGCCTCGAAGGCCGTGATTGCTGGAGCCGATGGTGTGCTGCTGGATGAGTTCACGCCTGAGCTGCTGAGCAGCCTGGTGCCCAGATTGCGCCAGCTGGCCGTTGAGCGAACTGCCTCAGGGGCTGTGATTCTTGAAGCCTCCGGAATTCAGCCCGGTGATTTGCGCGCCTATGCCGCCACAGGAATCGATCTGATCTCCACCAGTGCTCCGGTTACGCGCAGCCGCTGGCTGGATCTGAGCATGCGTTTTGCACCCGCCGGGGGATGATCAGGGCTCGCCAAGCCCGTTGATCCCTTCATGCTGCGCATTGCCCACTCCCTGGATCAACAGTTGCGTGCGGCCATGGATAGTGCCTTCCCTGAGGCCGCCAACGAGTCGAGGCAGGCCGGGCGTCCGTTGGATCCCCAGCTTGTTGCTGCGAGCAAGCCCGAATTCGGGGACTTTCAGGCCAATGGTGCCCTGGCTTTGGCCAAACCACTCAGTCAGGCTCCGCGCCAGATTGCCGCGGCGATTGTGGAACAGCTGCAACACGACCCTGCGTTCACCGCGCTTTGCCTCGAACCCCAGATCGCAGGGCCTGGCTTCATCAACCTCACCATTCGATCGGAGTGTCTCGCTGCTGAGGTGGCATCTCGGCTCGGTGATGAGCGGCTTGGCGTTTCTCCTGTCAAGGATTCAGCGCCGGTGGTGGTGGACTTTTCCAGTCCCAACATTGCCAAGGAGATGCATGTGGGCCATCTGCGCTCCACGATCATCGGTGACTCTTTAGCCCGAGTGCTGGAGTTCCGTGGGCATCCAGTGCTGCGGCTCAACCATGTGGGCGACTGGGGCACCCAGTTCGGGATGCTGATCACCCATCTCAAGCAGGTGGCTCCCGAAGCACTCGACACTGCTGATGCCATTGACCTCGGCGACCTCGTCGCCTTTTACAGGGAAGCCAAGAAGCGTTTTGACGATGATGAAGTGTTTCAGACCACATCCCGCGAGGAAGTGGTGAAGCTGCAGGGAGGGGATCCTCTGTCGCTCAAAGCCTGGAGGCTCCTCTGTGACCAGTCGCGGCGCGAGTTTCAAAAGATTTACGACCGGCTCGACATCCGCCTCACCGAACGCGGTGAGTCGTTTTACAACCCCTTCCTGCCGTCGGTAATCGATGGGCTGAAGCAGGTCGGTCTGCTGGTCACCGACCACGGAGCAGAGTGCGTCTTCCTGGAAGGGGTCAGCGGCAAGGACGGCAAGCCGCTACCAGTGATCGTGCAAAAGAGTGATGGGGGCTTCAATTACGCCACAACCGACCTGGCGGCGATTCGTTACCGGTTCGCAGCGGCTCCTGATGGTGATGCAGCCCGACGGGTGATCTACGTGACTGATTCCGGACAGGCCAATCATTTTGCGGGAGTGTTCCAGGTGGCTGAGCGTTCCGGTTGGATTCCCGACGGCTCTCGCCTGGAGCATGTGCCCTTCGGATTGGTCCAGGGAGAAGACGGCAAGAAGCTCAAGACCCGGGCCGGTGACACCGTGCGTCTTCGCGATCTGCTCGATGAGGCGGTGGAGCGCGCTGAAGCGGACCTGCGTTCGCGCCTCAAGGAAGAAGAGCGCAGTGAACCTGAAGACTTCATCAACCACGTGGCCAGCACCGTTGGTCTGGCAGCGGTGAAATATGCCGATCTCAGTCAGAACCGGATCACCAATTACCAATTCTCGTTTGATCGGATGTTGGCCCTGCAGGGAAACACGGCCCCTTATCTGCTGTATGCACTGGTGCGAATCGCCGGAATCGCTCGTAAGGGTGGTGATCTGGATGTATCAACGGCTCAGCTGCAGTTCAGTGAGCCCCAGGAGTGGGCTCTGGTGCGTGAACTCCTCAAGTTCGATGCAGTGATTGCCGAGGTGGAGGAGGAGCTGCTTCCCAATCGTCTCTGCAGCTATCTATTTGAGCTCAGCCAGGTGTTCAATCGCTTCTATGACCAGGTACCGGTGCTCAAGGCAGAGCCAAAAGCGTTACCGTCAAGATTGGCACTATGCCGTTTAACCGCTGACACCTTGAAGGCGGGTCTGGGCTTGCTTGGGATTGCAACCCTGGAGCGGATGTGATGAGTCGCTGGTTGGCTCAACTCCGTCTGCACTCTTGGCCGCTTGCCCTTGGATTGCTGCTGTCGCTGGGGCTGCTCGTTGCCGAGCCAATCATTGTGGATTTCTTTCAGAAAGGCCACTACAACTGGGTTTCGCTGCACTCCTTGGCCATTGCCAAGCACAGCGATCTGGTGGGTGGGGGCGTGGGTTTTTCGTGTGCCGCGATTCGACCTGATGGCCAGCTCTGGTACGACTATTTCAATCGCTATCCATTGCCGTTTGCCCTGCTCAGTCACTGGGTTCTTGCTCCCTGGTCCGGCGATGCCGCCGCTTGGATGTATTCGGCTCGGCAGTGGATGAATCTGATCTTCATCGCAACGGGCGTGGCGTTGTGGTGGTGGTTGCGTGCCATGTGCTTTTCGCGTTCCGTTGCGATGGCAGCGCTTCTGCTCACCGGTGCTGCTCCAGTGGTGCTGCAGTACCGAAGCATGTTTCATTTCGATCAGCCGGCGCTGTTGGCTTATTCACTGCTGCTGCTGGTGGTGGTGCGCAAGCTGCTGGTGCCCCATCCCGATGTGCGTTGGTACTGGGGAATGCTGATGATTGCGGCCTTGTCTGGCCGTTCGGCCGTGGTCCTGATCTTTTCCCTGATTTTGCCGCTGACGTTGACCGTGTTCCGATCCCCCAAGCCGTCCGGTTCGATCTGGCTTGGTGTGCCACTCGCCTTCGGCTCGGTTTTGGTTGGAACCGCTTACAACGTGCTCTGGGAGATGCGACTCAACCAGGTCAGCTGGTCGCAGACCTCGGTGGTGCAGTCGGCATTCCGTCGTCTTGCTTTGAGTGGTGAAGGGTTTGAACCTCGTCACTTGGAGCGCACGCGTTGGTTAGGCGGAGCGCTTCCAAAAATGGCCTCCCATCTCAGTCAATATCTGTTGCCGCTTTTGACGGTGTTGGGGCTGCTGTTGTTGATCTGGTGTTTTGTGCGGTTGACCGCCCATTCGTTCCCAATAGGTGCTCCTCCAGCCGAAGGCTTGTGGTCCGTCAATTCCCCCCGTCAGCTCCTGCTCTGGAGCACAGGACTGACGTCACTGATCTGGGTGGTGGTGATGAAAAACCTATTTGTGTTTCATGTCTACGCCGGCATGGTGGTCCTGCCGTTCTTGCTGTTTTGCATGGCCGTTGTGCTGGAGCATATGGTCGTACTCACGTCTGGATGGGCTGAAATCAGCGCCCGGTCTCTGAATCAAGCACTGGTGTGTGCTTCCGTTTCGGTGTTTCTTCTGGTTCTTGTTCTGGGTCCCTCTGCGGCGCAGCGTCCTGATCAGGAGCGCAGGCTTGTGCTGGAGGGGTTTTTCAAGGAATTGGCTGAGTACCAAGCGTTATCCCCAGCTCTGCCTCTGGTGGTGAAAAACAATGATTGGTTCCCTCGGTCGCCCTATGCCCAGTGCGCGCTGCTTGATGGTCCGTTCCTGTTTGAGCCACCGAAACAAGGCACCCCAACACCTCAGCCACCGTCGTTTCCCTCCAAACTCTGAATGAACTCGTGACCGCTCTACCGAAGCTGCTGCTGCTCGCCACCGGGGGCACCATCGCCGGACGAGCGAGTGACGTGACTTCCTTGAATCACTACTCAGCAGGTGTCATCACTGCTGAGGAGTTATTGCAATCGCTGCCCCAGCTGAAGCGGCTTGCTGCAATTGAGGTGGAGCAGATTGCCAATGTTGATAGTGCGGATCTGACCTTCGCCCATTGGCAACGGCTGGTGACCCGGTTACGTGATGTCCTTGCTGCTGATTCCGATCTTGCTGGAGTGGTGATCACCCATGGCACCAACACGCTGGAGGAAACGGCCTGGCTGCTGCAGTTGCTGATCGATGACCCGCGGCCGGTGGTGCTGGTGGGGGCGATGCGGCCGGCAACGGCACTGAGTGCTGATGGCCCTCTCAATTTGTTTCAGGCCATGCAGGTGGCCAAAGCGCCGGAGTCCCGAGGGCACGGGGTGCTTGTGGTGATGGATGGCTGGATCCATGCAGCTCGCGAGGTCACCAAGGTCGCAACTCAGGGGGTTGGTGCCTTTGAAAGCTCTGGTATCGGCCCCTTGGGTTGGGTGGACGATGCGGGAGTGCACCTGCCTCAATCGCAGTCAGCCCGCCCTGCTCCATTCTCAGGCCTTCAGCTTGCCGAGGCCTGGCCCCAGGTGGCGATTCTGCATGGTTGTGTTGAGCCTCCGTCGGCCCTGATTCCTGCCCTGCTTTCGGCGGGTGTCCGGGGTCTTGTGTTCACGGGCACCGGGGCTGGCCAGCTGTCGGCGCTCGAACGCTGTGCTCTTGAAGACTGGCCAGGTCCACTGCCGCTCATGCTCAGGGCGAATCGCTGTGGTTCCGGGCCGGTGCATCGTGATGAGAAATTTGCCCGTCTTGGCCTTTTGCCCGCCGGGCGGCTCAGTCCCCCGAAAGCGCGAGTGCTGTTGCTGCTGGCTCTGATGGCTGGTTTGGACAGAGCCCAACTCTCCAACTTGATCTGAAGGCTGCATGCCTTGGTTGACCGCGGCTCATGAGGAACAGCTGTAGTGCGAGATGCCTCCGGCGTTGAAGAATTCCTCAGGTTTCAGTTGGTCGTAGCGGGCCGCTAATTCCACGGGCAAGGATTCATAGGGCTTGGCAAAGACCCTCTGCAGCTCATGCACCAGGCTGTAATCACCATGGGCTGCTTGTTCATAGGCCGGTGCAATCAGCCATTCACGCCATGTGATGGCGGGATTGGCGAGCTGCATGGATCTGGATGTCTCGCTCAGGTCGCTGTTGCGTTCCAGTTGACCTCGCCACTGTTGCAACCAATTCATCCAGCGTTGATCAATCTGCTGATCGCTGGGTCGATAAAAGCTCCGCTTCAGGGGTGCCACATGTTCAGGGATGGCTGAGAGTTCTCGGAACACCATCGTGTAGTCCGCTGCTGAGTCGACGCATAACTGCAGTAGATCTTCCACCAGCTCTGGGCAGTGGTCGCTGAGGCCAAGCTTGCGTTGCCACATGCTGTCGAGAGCCTCCTGCATCGCGGCTTTGAAACCCTCCTCAAGACTCTCGAGGCGAGTCATGACCTCCGGGTGATCATGCAGCAACGGCTTCAGGGCTGACACGAACATCTGATAGTTCTTGCTTGCAGCCACCGGCTGATTGAAGAAGGCGAAATGCATTCCGCCGCCGGTCCAGGGCTGAAAGCGTGGGTCGAACAGTTCGCAGAATCCGAAGGGTCCGTAATCAAGGGTGAAGCCTCCTGCCGCGCAGTTGTCACTGTTGAAGTTGCCCTGGCAATAGCCCACACGGATCCAGTCGGCGACCAGTGCCGTCAGGCGCCCGCGGAACAACTTGGCCAGCTTTACAACCTGTTCGCTGAAGGGCAGTGAGGTCTCAATCTCCGCCTGGTAGTTCCGCTCGATCAGGTGCTGCACGATCATCTGAAGCTCATTGAATGCCTTGGGATGGCTGTTTCTGCGGAAGCGTCTGGCGAACAGCTCCAGCTGCCCCACCCGCAGAAAAGAGGGTGCAACACGGGTGGTTATCGCTGCAGGGTTCTCGACCAGCACATCGGGATCCATGGATCGAGATTGATCCGAATACCAGGGGCGACGCACACTCTCGGCATGGGAGACGTACAGCGTCAGGGAGCGTGATGTGGGAACTCCGAGTGCATGCATAAACTCCTGGGCCAGAAATTCGCGCACACTGGAGCGCAGCACTGCTCGCCCATCAGCACCTCTGCAATAGGGCGTCGGTCCGCCGCCCTTCAGTTGCATCTCCCAGCGGCGCCCTTCGAAAAGACCTTCAAACACGGAGACGGCACGACCATCGCCGTAGCCGTTGCCATTGCCGAATGGACATTGCTGATCGTATTCGGTGCCATAGATCGACAAGGCATAGCCTGTGGCCCACCCATAAGGAAGCATCGCTCCGCGGTTCACGCTGATATCGCCGGAGAACAACCGTCGGAAGCTGTCATCCACGGCCAACCCGTGGTTGAGTCCCAGCTCATCGAACAACGCTTCGCTGTGTGCCACGTATTCCGGAGCTGGCAGAGGCGTTGGTGTGACCGGCACATAGTGCCCAGATTTCACCTGACGTGCCTGGTGATCGTGCCCGTTGACCCTGGCTTCGGGGTCCGGTTTGAGTTGGCTTAGCAAGGAGTAATCGACGTGTTCAGCAAACTCGGCGAAGGTGTCGGTTGAGGAGGATGCGCTCGAGCTGACTGGCATCACATCGGTCACTGCAGTGTTCCCATCATCGGCCTGAATCCACCAGTGTTGGGATGAGAGGGATGTCGATAGCTTGTTGGTTGGCCTTCGTTGGCAAGGTTGATTGGCATGACCGCAGCGACTCCTTCGCCCTTAGCACGCCCTGAGGTTGAGCGCCTCAGGGGTTACAGCGCACCACTGGAGGGACGCCGTGGTTTGCTCCGGCTTGATTTCAACGAGAACACCGTTGGTCCCAGTCCGGCAGTTGCTGAGGTGCTGAGGGATTTTCCGGTTGATCAGATTGCTGTTTATCCCGAATACGACGGACTGCGCGAGGCGGTGATTAGCAATTTGCAGACCTCACCTGCGGGGCTAGCGCATCCTTTGTTGCCGCAGCAGGTGGGTCTGTTCAACGGTGTGGATGCTGCGATTCACGCGGTGATTCACGCCTATGGCGGTCCAGGAGACACCCTGCTTACGACAAGTCCCACCTTCGGCTATTACGCCCCCTGTGCGGCGATGCAGGGAATGGTCCTTCAAGCGGTGCCCCATGCTCTGCCTGGTTTTCGCTTTCCGCTGCAGCAGATTCGCGACGCTCTTGAGCGCCGGCCACGCATTCTGATGCTCTGCAATCCCAACAATCCCACCGGGACTCGGCTCTCTGCAGAGCATGTGCTGCAGCTGGCATCGTCCGCGCCCAACACGCTGGTGGTGGTGGATGAGCTCTACGAAGCCTTCACGGGCGACAGCGTGCTGCCAACGGTGGATTTTGGGCGGCATGGAAATCTGCTGGTGCTGCGTTCCCTCGCCAAGACTTCCGGACTTGCAGGTTTGCGGATCGGTTTTGCATTCGGCCATGCCGATGTGGTTGATCGGGTCTGCCGGATGACCGGTCCTTACGACGTCAACAGCCTTGCTGTGACTGCTGCATTCGCCGCATTGTCAGACCAGTCGTACACCGACAACTATGTGGCCGAAGTGATACGCGCACGTCGCTATTTGGTTAACGAGCTGACGCAATCCGGTGCCGTTTTTCACTGCGACGGCGGTAATTATCTGCTGATATGGCCATCGTCTTCGGCTCAGCAGGTAGAGCAGCAATTGAGGGATGAGGGCATCTTGGTGCGCTCGATGGCCGGCAAGCCGCAGCTCGAAGGATCTCTGCGCGTCAGCATTGGAACCCTGACTCAGATGCAGAAGTTCTGGGCAAGTTACCGACAGCTTGACTCTTGAGCAGATCGTTAGCGCATCACCTCGATCACTGTGCTGTCGTTCAGGCTTCCTGGCAGCGAGAGGGTGGGGCCAACCTGGCGAACTTGTGTACCGCTCATCGCGTCTAAGAAGGGCTGTATTCCGCCTTGGTCACATCCGCTCGGAGCTTCTCCATTCACGTATTGCACGGGAATCACCCGGCGTGGATTCAGCTGTCTGACCACCTCAGCAGCTTCCTCACCGTTGTAAACCTTGCCGCCGCCGCCGACGCCGATGATCAGCACATCAGGGCGACCCAGCAGCACCCTGTCCTCACCGCTGATAGGGGCTGCTGTTCCTCCCAAATGGGCAAAGTTCAGGCCTCCCTGCTGCCAGCGCCAGATTGTGGCGTTGCCGAAACGGCGTCCACCCATGCGGTCATGCGGAGCGGAAAATCCCTCTAGGTCCATACCGCCAACGCGATAGGAGCCCGGCTTGGACAGGTAGGTCCCGCCACCGATTCGTGCTCCCTCATCCGGTAGCTCGGAGCTGGCCAGGGTCACGTTGGCACTGACGCGCGGTTCACTGAGTCCAGTGGCGCAGCCCACGGCCCGGAAGGGGTTTACAAGCACCGACTGGCCGCCGCCACGAATCAGCAGAGCACTGTGCCCGTAGCTGGTGATCGAGACGCCTGCAGCCTGCGCGGTGGTGCTGTTGATTCCGGCCAGGAGGGTTGATGCGGCCAGGGTGGCGATGGCCCGCCCAGGACCCTGGCGTTTCAGGAAGACTGTCATGGGGGAATGCCTGCTGGCAGAGGAAGCTAGCAGTGCTGAATGCGCCCTTCTGCCAGTCGAAGGAAGTTAGCCAGCAGGTTATGACCGGCCTCCGTCAACACGCTCTCTGGGTGGAACTGCACGCCTTGGAGATGGGGGTGCTCACGGTGACGCAGTCCCATCACGGTGCCATCCTCCAGCCATGCAGTGACTTCCAGGCAGTCGGGAAGACTGCTGCGATCAGCAATCAAGCTGTGATATCTGGTGGCGGTGAGTGGCTGAGGCAGGCCAGCGAAGACGCCTTCGCCTCGATGCAGCACTGGAGAGGTTTTGCCATGCATCAGTTGCGCGGCCCGAACTACTTTTCCTCCATAGGCCTGAGCAAGAGCTTGATGGCCAAGGCAAACTCCCAGGGTGGGAATGCTTGGGGACAACTCCTTCAGCACACTCAGACAAACTCCCGCCTGATCAGGATCTCCGGGTCCAGGAGATAAGAGGATGGCATCGGGACTGAGGTCACGGATCTGGGCAACACTGAGCGCATCGTTGCGTTCCACGCGCAGGTCTTCTGCCAGAGGATGCTGAGCCGCTAACTCTCCGAAATACTGCACCAGGTTGAAGGTGAAGCTGTCGTAGTTGTCGATGACCAGGAGCATCGTTCAAAGCCCAAGGCGAAGAATCAGGGGGGGTAGCACCAGCAGCAGGGCAATCACTAGAGAGCTGATGGCCGCTACCAGAACCGCTGCCGCTGCGCAGTCTTTGGCAATCTTGGCCAGAGGGTGGAAGCGACGCCCGATGGCAAGATCAACGACAGATTCGATCGCGGTATTAAGCAGTTCAAGCACCAGCACGGCAGCCACGGTCAGGACCAAAACGGCCAGCTGAATCGCTGGCAACTTCAGCCACAGTCCCAGGAAGAAAACGATGCTGCCGATCCCCAGGTGGATGCGGAAGTTGCGTTGGCTGATGAAGCCGTAACCCAGCCCCTGAGCGGCGTAGCGGAAGCTAGAAGGCAGGTCGCCGGCGATTTTCCAGGCTCCTCTGTGGGCAGCGTGGTGGGCACGGCGGGTGCTGCGCTGGCTGATCTCCTCGGTCAACGGAGTTCCATCGTCAGGTTTCCTCAGTGATTTCATCTGCTGATTCACAGTTGATCTCACCGTGGGATTGAACGATACCGGCCATGGCAACCAGTTGCTCTTGGCATTGCAGCATGGCTTCAAGCCTCGACTCATCGGGATGGTCCCATCCCAGCAAGTGCAGCAGGCCATGGCTCACCAACCAGCAGAGCTCTCGTTCCAAGCTGTGCTCTTGTTCGAGAGCCTGACGTTCTGCAGTCGGTACCGACACGATGATGTCTCCCAGTTCAAGGCTGGGGCAGTTGTCCAGCGGCATGTCAGCTTCCAGTGCTGAAAAGGACAAGACATCGGTGGCCGTGGGCTTATTGCGCCAGCGTGCGTTCAGATCAGTGATCTGAGCATCATCCACAAACTGCAGGCCCAGGCAGATCTCCTCACAGCTCTGAAGTTCCGCTGGGGCGCTGTCGCCACCGTCAGCGATCAGGTGTTGCAGCCAGAGGCGCAGGGTTGATTCCCACACATCTCCCTGGCTGAGTCGCTCCTGGGCTCCAATCCCTTTCCCGGCCTGGATCAGTTGCTCTTCAGCTGGCGTGAAGGCCAGGTCAATCGCAACAGCCCGCGTGCTGCTCACTGGGGCAGTGTTGGACGCCCCAGCCAGGCGACCACAAGGATGAAACCGATGAACCCCGCGGCCGTGAGGCCGAGATGAAACAGGCTCTTGCTGCCCTTGCGGACCATGTTGCGCATGGCCTGTTTGACGAAGCTGGGAGGAGGCGTGGTCGCTGCGCTGTCCTTCGAAGTCTCGATGCCCTCTGGCTTTGAGCTCATGGTCAGCTGTCCTCGTCCTGTCCGGGGCTGTCCACACCTTGACGCAGCAGCGACTGAATGAAGGGGTCGAGATCGCCGTTCATCACACCCTGAACATCGTTGGTTTCCTCTTGGGTGCGCAGGTCCTTGACCATCTGATAAGGGTGAAACACATAATTGCGGATCTGATTGCCCCAGGCGGCCTCCACGATGTCTCCGCGGATGTCGGCGATCTCTGCAGCTCTTTGTTCCTGAGCGATCACCAGCAGCTTCGCCTTGAGCAGGGCCATGGCCTTTTCCTTGTTCTGGAGCTGGGAGCGTTCCTGGGTGCAGCGCACAGCTAATCCTGTGGGAACGTGCAGGATGCGCACAGCGGTTTCCACTTTGTTGACGTTCTGTCCACCGGCTCCGCCGGAGCGGCTGGTGGTCACCTCGAGGTCCTTCTCGGGAATGTCGATGTCGACTTCCTCCTCGAGTTTCGGCATCACCTCGATGCCTGCAAAACTGGTCTGACGCTTGTCGTTGGCATTGAAGGGCGAGATCCGCACCAGGCGATGGGTGCCCTTCTCATTGCGCAGATAGCCGTAGGCGTAGCGGCCCTCGATCTCGATCGTGGCGCTCTTGATGCCTGCTTCCTCACCTTCGCTGAGTTCGTCAACCGTGACCTTCATGTCATGGTCCTCGGCCCAGCGCGTGTACATCCGCAGCAGCATCTGAGCCCAGTCCTGGGCATCGGTGCCACCCGCTCCGGCATTGATGGAGAGGACGGCTCCCTCCTTGTCGTATTCACCGCTGAGCAGGCGTTCCAGCTCCCACCGATCCAGCTCCTTGCGCAGCTGATCAAGGCCTGCCTGGGCCTCCGCAAGCATCTCGTCGTCCGGTTCAAGCTCATACAGCTCAAGAGTGGCCTGGGCATCGCCCACGGCCCCTTGCCATGTGGTCAGCTGCAGCAGCTGGGCCTTCACTTCATCGAGGCGGCGCATCTGCTTCTGAGCGTTCTGCTGGTCATCCCAGAAATCTGGCTGGGCGGCAAGCTGCTCGAGATCCTGTTGTCTTGCGTTCAGTGCAGGGACGTCAAAGACAGTCCTGGGCATTGCCCAGGCGGTCAGTGAGCTCGGAGAGATCGCGCTTGAAGTCGGTGAGATCGAGCAACGGAGTGCGTTGAACGGAATTTGCGACCCTATCAGTGCGGAATCCAGGCCTGATCGTGGGCCGAGGCGGGAGAGGGAGCGAATGGCCATCGCGATGAAGCGGACTGCCCTGCATAGGATTCAGGATCCATGTTGAGGGCACCATGCCGAGCGTCGAGATCTACACCTGGCGCACCTGCCCCTTCTGTATCCGGGCCAAGCAGCTGTTGGATCGCAAGGGTGTGGCTTACACCGAGCATTCCGTCGATGGCGATGAGCCCGGCCGTGATGCCATGGCCACCCGCGGCGACGGCCGGCGCAGCGTTCCGCAGATCTTCATCGATGAGCGTCATATCGGTGGCTGTGATGACCTGCACGCCCTTGAGCGCGCGGGTGAACTCGATCCGCTGCTCTCCTGAGCCCCCTCTCGCGCCCGCTGTTCATGCGTCATCTGTTCGTGCTGGATCCGTTGGATCGGATCAATCCAGCCAAGGATTCCACTGCTGCATTGATGCAGGCCGCCAGTCGAGCGGCGCTGGAGGTTTGGGTCTGCACTCCTGCGGATCTCATCGCTCTGGGTGATGAACCTCTGGCGATGGCCATGCCGGTTCAACCTGAGCCTTGGATCACTGCCGGGGAGCCTGAAAGGCTGCCGCTGGCCACATTCCAGGTGATCTGGATGCGGAAGGATCCACCGGTTGATGAGGCCTATCTCTATGCCACCCATCTTCTTGATGTCGCAGAGCGGGCCGGTGTTCGTGTTCTCAACCGCCCCGACTCGCTGCGCACTTGGAATGAAAAGCTCGGGGCTCTGCGTTTCAGTCGATGGATGGCTCCCACCCTTGTCTCCGGGAGGGTGAGTGAGCTCAAGTCCTTCGCCCAAGCGCACAGCGACATAGTGCTCAAACCTCTGGGAGGCCGTGCAGGGCTGGGGGTGATCCGTGTGTCCTCCCAGGCGCCAGGCCTGAAGGCCCTATTGGAGTTGGTCACGGAGCAGGAACGACTGCCTGTGATGGCTCAGTGTTTTCTTCCTTCGGTGAGCGAGGGCGACAAGCGCATCCTGTTGGTGGATGGTGAGCCGCTCGGTGCCATCAACCGCAGGCCAGCCGCTGGAGAATTCCGCAGCAATCTGGCGGTTGGTGGTCAGGCTGAAGCCACCGAGCTCACTGAGCGTGAACGACAGATCTGTGCGGCCCTTGCGCCCGCTCTGAGGGCCGAGGGTCTGTTCTTTGTCGGCATCGATGTGATCGGCGGCATGCTCAGCGAGATCAACGTCACCAGTCCCACCGGTATTCGTGAGGTGGAAAGGTTGATGGATCAGCCCCTGGCCGATCAGGTCATCGCATGTCTGCGCGACCTGCTCTGAGCAATCAACATTGGGGTCTGACGATCAGGAAAGGTTTTGCCGAAGAGAGGTCTGCGCTGGGGAACGGTGTGAAGATTGCCGGTCAGTCGATGGATGCCTGCCCCACTCCGCCGCTGATTCCGCGTGAGGTGTTGTTTGGCAATCCGGAGATCATCGGGGTGTCACTCAGTCCCGATGGACGTCGGATCTCTTATCTGGCTCCAAACGAGGGTGTGCTCAATCTCTGGGTTCAGGAGCTCGATGGGGATGCTCCTGCTCGCGTGATCACCCGTCAGCGGGACCGTCCCCAGAGATCAGCGTTCTGGACGGCCGATGGTCGTTATCTGATCTCCTCTCGCGATGGAAATGGTGATGAGAACACCGTTTTGATGAGGATCGACCCTTTTACAGGCCACAAAAAGGATTTAACACCTGTGAGCAAGGTGAAGGCTTTCTTGATCGGAGCTGATCGTGAGGCCCCTTCCGAGCTTGTTGTGGGACTCAATGACCGTGATCCTCGCTATCACGATCTGTACGTGATCGATGTTGACAGCGGAGACAGGCGTTTGCTCTATCGCTCGGCCGATGACGGGAGTCAGGTCAGTGTTGAGTGGCTGAAGGGTGCGTGGCAGCCGGTACTGCGTTCCCAGATCCTCCCGGACGGCAGCAGCAGCTTTGAGTTGCGCCTGCCGGGTGACACCAACTGGCGGCCGTTCATTCAGTTTAATTTCGAAGACACGATCAGCAATTCCGGGCCCAGCGGGTTCACGCGTGATGGCCGTTGGCTGTATGGACAGCTCAGCAGCGGTGAAGATCTCCCCAGGCTGGTGCGTTGGAGTTGTGATCATCTTCGGTCGTGCGGTCTCGACTGCACTCCGGAGGTGGTGCATCGGTCGTCAGCTGGTGCCTTCGCTGTCGAACTCAATGATCTCGAAACGGGGGTTCCCACCGTTCTGAAGGAGGTTGATCTTCGTTCCCGAAGAGTGGTGTTGGATGCGTCCGTCCAAGCTGACATGGACAGGCTCGAGCGGTTGGCTGGTCCCAACGACTTCAGAGTTGTCGATCGCGACCTCGGCAACCGCCGCTGGTTAGTCGCCATCGGTTCGGATCAGCAGGGGACGCAATACTGGCTCTGGGATCGGGAACAGGATGAGATCCGCAAGCTTTTCTCAGTGCAGCCCCGCCTGGACGCCTACGAGCTGGTGTCCATGGAGAGTTTTGATCTCAAGGCTCGGGACGGACGTCGATTGCCTGTTTACCTGAGCAGAACTCCGATTGGCGGGTCAGGGCCGCAACCTCTGGTGCTGCTGGTCCACGGAGGCCCTCAGGCCAGGGATTACTGGGGGTTCAATCCGATTCATCAGCTGCTGGCCAATCGCGGTTATCACGCCCTGAGCGTGAATTACAGAGGATCCACCGGGTTCGGCAAGTCCCATCTTCTGGCAGGAGAGGGCGAGTGGTACTGCCGGATGCAGGATGATCTGGTCGACGCCGTGCGCTGGGCGGTCGCTGAGGGCATCGCCGATCCCGATCATCTTGTAATCATGGGGGCTTCCTATGGGGGCTACGCGGCCCTCTCAGGCCTCACCCGTGATTCCGAGCTCTTTGCCGCCGCCATAGCGGAATTCGGTCCTTCCAATGTGCGTACATTTCTGGATTCGTCACCGCCGTATTGGCAATCAACAACGCTTGTTTTCTTCAAGCGCATGATCGGGGTGGGAAAAGTGAATCTTGATGCCATCTCCCCGATTCAGCACGTGGACCGGATTCAGCGTCCGCTGCTGCTCGGTCATGGCGCCAACGACCCTCGCGTCAAGCTCAGCGAAAGCGAAACAATTGCAGCAGCGATGAAGGAGCGACAGCTTCCGATTGACTTCGTGGTCTTTCCTGATGAAGGGCACGGACTGGTGAATCCGCTCAATGCCTTGGCGATGTACGCGCTGGTGGAAGCTTTCCTCAGGAACCATGTCGGAGGAAGGGCGGAGCCCTTTGGCTCGTCTGTTGATCAGTCTTCCCTGGAGTGGCGAATGCGCTCCTTACCGTCTCCTGAGATCAGATCCAGCTGATCAGCCCCTTGCCGATCAGGTCATCGCTCGTCTGCGCGACCTGCTTTGAACGGTCAACATTGGGGTGTGATGATCAGGAAAGGTTTTGCTGAAAAGAGGACTGCGTTGGGGAACAGCTCTGTTGATGGGTCTGGTGGGAAGTCTAACGATCTCAGGTCACGCTATGAATGCCAGCACAACAACGCCGCTGATTCCGCGTGAGGTGTTGTTCGGTAACCCTGAGATCGCCGGGGTTGAACTCAGCCCTGATGGCACCCGCATCGCCTACCTTGCTCCTTACCGAGGAGTCCTCAACCTCTGGGTCCGTGATCTGGATGGGCGTGAACAGCCCCGTCTGCTGACCCGGAAGACGGATCGGCCGCAACAGAGTGCCGGATGGACGCCCGATGGGCGATTTCTGATCTCTAGCAGAGATGCACAAGGGGATGAAAACACTGTGCTGGTCCGAATTGACCCAAGCACAGGGGATACGGTTGATCTCACGCCACCATCTGGTGTCTTGGCGATTGTCAGTGCTTCAGATCGCGATGTGCCGGGCGAATTGGTGGTTGGCCTCAATGATCGGGATCCTCGCTATCACGATCTTTATGTGCTCGATATTGCAAGTGGAGAGCGCAAACTGCTTTACCAAGTTGATGACGGT
Organism: Synechococcus sp. UW179A; assembly: GCF_900473965.1. NCBI lineage: Bacteria > Bacillati > Cyanobacteriota > Cyanophyceae > Synechococcales > Synechococcaceae > Synechococcus > Synechococcus sp. UW179A. The sequence goes on from NZ_UCNJ01000024.1 coordinate 131,173, forward strand.
CGACCCGTTGGAGTGGATCGCCTCAATGGTAAGTGGCATCCCTATTTGCGCACCGAAGCATTGGCCAATGGAGGCCAGGCCTATGAGCTTCGCTTGCCTGGTGAGAAGCAGTGGCGCCCCTTTCTCAAATTCGATTTCGAAGATGCTCGCTTGTCTGGGCCAGCAGGTTTCACCCGTGATGGTCAGTGGCTGTATGGGCAACTGAGCACGGGCGAAGACAAACCTCGCCTTGTGCGTTGGAGTCGTCAGGAGCTGGAGCGCTGCACGACCGACTGTCGTTTTGAAGTCGTGCACCGTGCAACAAGTGGATCGTTAGGCATCGCGTTGAGTCAGATCGAGACTGGCGAACCCGCGGTGCTGGTCGAAACGGATCTGCGCAGTCAGCGTTTCCTTTTGGATCCTTCGCTGCGCTCCGATTACGACGCCTTAGAACGTTTAGCGGGCTCTAATGAGTTCTCGGTTATCGATCGCGACAGAAAGGATCGGCTCTGGCTGGTTGTGGTCGCTTCCGATCGTCAGGGCGAGCAAATCTGGCTCTGGGATCGGGATCGCCGTCAGCATCAACTGTTGTTTTCAGTTCAGCCAAAACTGGACGATTACGCCCTGGCGTCGATGGAAAGCCTCGACCTCAAGGCTCGTGATGGCAGGCGGCTTCCCGCTTATCTAACGCGCACTCCTCTTGCAAGTGATGGGCCGCAGCCCCTTGTTCTGGTCGTGCATGGTGGTCCTCAGGCAAGAGATTATTGGGGTTTAAATCGCACCCATCAGTGGCTTGCCAATCGTGGCTATCACGTGATGAGTGTGAACTATCGCGGCAGTACTGGTTTCGGAAAAGGGCACCTGCTGGCAGGAGAAGGTGAGTGGTATGCCCGGATGCAGGATGATCTGGTGGACGCCGTTCGCTGGGCGGTAGATCAGGGCATTGCTGACCCTGACAAATTGGTGATCAAGGGCGGGTCCTATGGCGGCTATGCCGCTTTGGCAGGATTGACACGTGATCCAACGCTGTTTGCCGCAGCGGTTTCAGAAGTCGGACCCTCCAATCTCCGCACGTTGTTGGCATCGATTCCTCCTTATTGGGAAGCCGTTCGCATCAATTTTGAACGCATGATTGGTGTCGGCAGTGTGGACCTCGATGCCATTTCTCCGATCAATCATGTGGATCAGATTCAACGCCCCCTTCTGTTGGGTCACGGTGCCAATGATCCGCGGGTGAGCTTGCAGGAGAGTGAATCCATCGCCGCTGCAATGACGTCTCGCAAACTACCGATCGATTTTGTTGTGTTTCCGGATGAGGGGCATGGCTGGGCCAATCCCCGTAATGCGTTGGCCTGGGCAGCGTTAGAGGAGCACTTTCTTCAACAACACATCGGCGGGCGTGTGGAGCCCTTCGGTGATGTGCTCAACCAGTCATCCATGGATTGGCGACTGCGCTCCTTACCGACCCCCTGACACCAGATCCAGCTGATCGGCAAGGACGGTGAGCTTGAGCCCCACTTCCTGGAGCTCCCGTTCGGCCACCGAGCCGCGCACCAGTCCAGCTCCGGCCGTGAGGTCGAGCTGGGTTCCGCGGGCATGGCCGCAGCGGATGGCCACACGCAGTTCCGCATCCCCAGAGCTGTCGATCCAGCCGATCGGTGCTGCATAGCCATCGCGATCGAATGGCTCAAGGCTGCGCAACCAGTTCATGGCCTCTCGTCTGGGCAGGCCTGCCACAGCCGGGGTGGGATGGAGCACTCCAGCCAGAGCAAGGGGGGATTGGCCTGGAGCTGGAGTCGTGATCGGGGTGTGCAAATGGATCAGTTGGCCGTGTCTGGCCAGTTGTGGACTTCGCGGACGCCGTGGCTGCAGTCCCTGGGCGCTGAGATGCTCAGTGATCGCCTGCACCACCAGTTCATGCTCGCGGCGGTCTTTGTCGGAGTTGAGCAGGGAGGTGGCGTGGTCGTTGCGACCGGCAGTGCCGGCAAGCGCATCGCAACGCAGTTGCCCGTTGCGCAGGCTCAGCAGTCTCTCAGGCGAGGCGCCAAAGAAGCTGTCTTGCTGGTTGCGCTGCCAGAGGAACCGGCAGCTGCCTGCCTGCTGGTGGCGCAGCCGTTTCAGCAACAGCACCGGGTCCAGAGTTGAGGTCAGGCTCACCGAGTGGCGCACGGCCAGAACAAGCTTGTGCAGTTCACCACCATTTACCAGTTCCAGACCGCGCTGAAGCGCCGTGGTGTAGCGCCGCTCCCAGTCGCCGGGAGTGATCCTGCCGCTCAGGTTGCCTGAGACCTTGCCGGGCCAACTCCTCCAAGACTGCAGCTTTTCCGCCATCAACCAGAGCGACTCTGTGAGTGAGCGCACATCACTCGCCTGTTGAGCGATGCCGTGCAGACGCAGCCAGCCTTGCCGTCCATGACGACTCAGTTGCCAGCGGGGCAGAACGGCCTGAACCGAGGGCATGCTCCCCTGGGGCTGGAGTTCACCGGTCTGCTCAAAAAAGGAGAAGGCCAGCAGGATGCGGGAGCGGGCCTGAGCTGGTGCCTCGGGCGTGCCCTCGAGGATGCGTCCGAGCGTGATGTCACTGAACCGTTGTGCCAGCTCGAAACGTCGGGGACCTGATAGCTCCAGGTGATGGCAGCGGCCCGCGGCTGCAAGACAGAGGCCTGGCGCTCCATCCCAGAGAAAGCGGAACGGGTCTGCATCCTCGAGATCAGCGAGCTGGAGCAGTGGATCCAGCCCCTGCAGAGGTATTGCTAATCCAAAAACTCCGTCGTCTGCCTGGCGCTGATCCCACACGATTAGTGCACGCTCCAGCAAATCGCTGAAGTGCACAGCAGGTGAACAGTCGTGGGGCGCGGCCGACATCTTGACGGCAAGACGGTGGATTACTGCTCAAATGTATGAGTCTTGAAGCGGGCTCCACGAGTCCAGTCCATGCCAGATCGACAGGCTGTTGTAACCCTTCACTCCCGCGCTAACGACCGCCGGCGTCTTTGGAAGGCAGCGATCAAGTGGCCGATGTACTCCGTTGCGGTGATGCCCGTGCTGCTTGCGACTGGATGGCGCCTGGGGTCAGGCTTGCCGGTGCGCTGGGCCCAGGGCTTCGTTTTTCTGCTGGCAGCGGTGCTGTTGTTGATCTGGGAGAACCTCAGCAACGACCTCTTTGATGCCGAGACCGGGGTGGATGACCAGGGCAAGCCCCATTCTGTTGTGGCGCTGGTCGGAAGGGCTCGTCCTGTTCAGCAGCTGGCCATGCTTGCGTTGCTGATGGGACTGATCCTGATGCTGTGGATTGCGCTGAGGAGCAGTCTTGCGGTGCTGGTGCTGGTGCTGGTGAGCTGTGGTCTCGGGTACCTCTACCAGGGACCTCCCTTCCGTCTTGGGTACCAGGGGCTGGGTGAACCACTGTGTTGGCTCGCTTTTGGCCCTTTCGCTACGGCAGCTGCGTTGTTGGTTATCGCCCCTTCAACGGATGTGGTGCCCTGGGGAACCGCCTTGCTCCTCGGCTCCGGCCCTGCTCTGGCAACCACGTTGGTGTTGTTCTGCTCGCATTTTCATCAGGTCGAGCAGGATGCTGCACACGGAAAGAAGTCTCCTGTTGTGCGCCTGGGGACTGCGCGGGCGGCGTCTCTGGTGCCGTGGTTCGTTGCTGGGACCCTCGCCCTGGAGTGGGCCCCCGTGCTGCATGGCGACTGGCCACCTACCGCACTTCTCGGAGCCCTGGGGTTACCTGCGGCCTCAGCGTTGATTCGCTTGCTTCGCTGGCATCATCAGCAGCCTGAACGCATCACTGGCAGCAAGTTCCTTGCATTGCGATTCCAGGCACTGAACGGCCTCGGTCTCAGCATCGGTCTGGGCCTTGGGCCATGGTTTGGCTCCCCTGTTCTGCTGCCGGGTTAAGTGAATGGCGCTGCAACTGGCGATCCGCTCTTATGCCTATTCCCTGTCGCGTCCGCTGAGAACCGCTTCAGGCGCTTGGCAGCAGCGTGAGGGTTGGTTGCTGCGTCTGACCTGTGGGATCTCCGGCCGCGTGGGATGGGGGGAGGTGGCTCCGCTCGATCCCGCACACCGTCCGGCCTGTGAGCGGGCTTTGTCGCGATGGCAGAACTCTGTGAATACGGAGTGCAAACGGGACCAGCTGGAGGCACTTCTGCCCAAGCTGCCGGTTGAAGTCGCCTTTGCGCTCGGCGCTGCGCTGGCCGAGCTGGATGGCCTTGTTCAGGCATGGCTTCCTGCTCCGAGCTCGGCGTGTCTGTTGCCCGCTGGTCCGGCCATGCTTTCGATGCTGGACCAGCTGCTGGCGACTCATCCAGTCGGGGATCCCATCACTGTGAAGTGGAAGGTGGCCGCAATAGACGCGGATCTGGAATGGTCATTGCTCTCCAGACTTCTGGACCGTCTCCCACCGGAGGCGCGTCTGCGCCTGGACGCCAATGCAGGCTGGGAGCGGTCTGAGGCGGATCGATGGGCTGGAGTGCTGGAGGGTGATCCGCGTTTGGATTGGCTGGAGCAGCCACTGGCAGTGGACGATCTTCAAGGCCTGAGGGATATGGCGAAGCGTGTTCCTGTCGCCCTGGATGAGTCGCTGCTAAAGCAACCTGCTTTGCGGGAGCAGTGGCAGGGTTGGCAGGTGCGGCGACCCCTGCTGGAGGGAGATCCGCGACCTCTGCTGCGCCAGTTGCAGGAAGGCCGGCCGCGGCTGATGCTCAGTACCGTTTTCGAAACCGGTATCGGCTTTCGCTGGCTGGCGTTAATGGCAGGGCTTCAGCAGCGAGGCCCTACTCCCGTGGCTCCCGGACTGGCTCCAGGTTGGTGTCATCAAGGTCCCCTGTTCAGCTGTGATCCTGCGCAGGTGTGGGCTGCCGCTGAGTTGGGCTGCTGATGGTGGGCCTGAGGGATCTCCACTGTGACCCTGTTCAGCCTGGTGAGGCTGCTGCTGCCCTCGAGGTGGCCCTGGCTGATCCGGTGTGGGTGCGTCTGCTCGGTTCCGGAGTTCAGCCGGAGCCTCAAGTCCTGGATGCTGATGGTCTGGATTGGCCTCCTGGACCAGGGCTGGTGCTCTCAACAGGTGGCAGCAGCGGCGGACGACAGCTCTGCCTCCAACCCTTGTCGAATTTGGATTGCTCTGCTCAGGCCTGCGGGTCGTGGCTGAAGACGATCGGCTTGGATCCAGCCTCAACTCTGGCTTGGAATCCTCTGCCGTTTCAGCACGTGAGCGGTCTAATGCCCTGGTGGCGTGCGCGTCAGTGGGGCGCAGATCACGCCTGGATCCCGTCCGCTCTAATTAAACAGCCGGCGCAACTTCTCAAACACAGCCGTTGCCATCCAGGTTGGCAACAGCGGCCGATGGTGCTGTCGCTGGTGCCCACCCAACTAAGGCGGCTGCTGGCTGATCCCTGTGGACGTTCCTGGTTGGCAGAGATGGCGGTGATCTGGGTTGGTGGTGCAGCATTGCCAGTTGATCTGGCCGATCAATCGCGCGACTTGGGCATCAGGCTTGCCCCCTGTTACGGCGCGACGGAGACAGCCGCCATGGTGACGGCCCAGGCGCCGCTTGATTTTCTGGCGGGGATGGGTGGTTGTGGTCGACCCCTTGACGATGTGCGTCTTCGACTGAATCAGCAGGGAGCTCTGGCGGTGCACTGCAACCGGCTGGCTGTGGCCAGGCTGGATGAGGCAGGAGTCCTCTACGCGCTGTCGGATGGGAACGGTTGGTGGCAATCAGCTGATCTGGCGGAACTTGAAGGCTCACCAACTGATCCCCAGCTGCATCTCTTGGGACGAATCGATGACGCCATCCAGTCCGGTGGCGTCACGGTGTTTCCTTCCCAACTGGAGCAAAGACTGCTGATGGAGGCTCGCAAGCAAGGGCTACCCCTCGATGCCGTGCTGTTGCTGGGGGTGGTCAACCGTGAATGGGGACAACGACTGGTGGCTCTTGTTCGTTGGTCGTCGCTGGACGAGCCGTCGGACGGTTGGGACCGCTTGCGCAGATTGGTGTCCGACTGGCCTGCACCAGAACGCCCTCTGCATTGGGTTCGGTGCCAGGAACTGCAATGCTCTGAGGCAGGGAAGTGGGAGCGTCCACGTTGGCAGAACTGGTTGATAACTCAACACTCAGCTCAGCGATTAACTCAGCAGTTCTGAATCTGTGCCGCAGTGATTCATTCCATATTCATTTCCAATGCTTTGCTCTGGGATGTACTTCCTTCCTGCTTGGTTGCATTCTCAATCTTGAGGCAGATCTGTTTCGTTTTTTCCATTGGAGACTGGGAGGTTTGTGAGGTTGGGAGAAGTGGTGTGCTCAACCGAATGACCGATGAATCTGTCTGTTGCGCCGTTTGACGTAATGGCGAGAATCCCCCAGGTCTGGATAGTGATCTGCTCGATTGCCTTTGACTGATGCCTTGGCCCTGCTCGCTGGATCTGCCTTAAAAAAGAAACCAGCAAAAGGCAACGTTCTCTTTGCCACAAGCGCGCGTATCAAATTAATTTCAACACCCTGTTTTGGTGCCTGAATTGTGAATTAGTTCGCGGTTTGTCCCTCTGGTATATCGGCAAACTCTTAGGGTAATTTTCTGAGTTTTGTTGGGTTTCTTCGTTGTCAGTTCCTCTTCGGCCCTTTCGACCTGCCTCTCAAAATATTCGTGTGAGCACAATTGCTGCTCCCTCCATGGAAGGGGACGTTGTTGATAATGCTGGGGATGTTATTAATCGTTGTTATCGTCAGATCTATTTTCATGCAATGAGTAGCGATAGAGATCGCTATCTTGAGTCGCAGCTTAGAAATGGTTCAATTACAGTAAGGGATTTCATTCGTGGTCTATTGCTTTCGGACCGATTTTTGCGTGGTTATGTCGCTTGTAATAGCAATTATCGCCTTGTCGAGCAGGTTATCGGCAGGGCTTTGGGTCGCAAGGTAAGGGATAACACCGAAAAATTAACTTATTCAATTGTTATCGCCGAGAAAGGATTTGAGACTTTTGTTGATCTGGTCCTCAACAGTGAGGAGTACATGCAGAGGTTTGGTTACGACACTGTTCCTCTTGAGATCTCAAGAGTTTTGCCGGGTCGAGCTGTCGGTGAAGCCCCTGTTTATCAGGAATTCCCTCGATACTCTTATGACTGGCAGGAAAAGCTAACTTCAAACGACATGATGATGTCGATTGAAGATCACCTGAATTTCGGCCCTACGAAGTCGTTCGCAGAGAAAGTGCTGTATGAGCGACCCTCTGATAAGGCGTTCCGTTACATCATTCCATCCTTCGTCATCCTTTCGGGATTGATTGTTGTTGGAATTGTGAAAGTCTTTACAAGTATCTTTGTGGTGGGCTGAGCTTTTTAATAAGCGGCTTTCGCCATTTCTTCTTTTTTCTTTTCAATTAATTCTTCAAAGCTGATCCAGTGAATGCAGTCTACGGGGCAGGTGTCAATGGCTTCGTTGATCACCATTGTTGAATCACCGTCTTGGCGAATTGCTCTGCACTTTCCCGTTTCCTGATCCATCAGAAAGGTATTGGTTGCCACGTGGGCGCAATATCGACATCCGACACAAACTTTTTCATCGACCCAGATTGCCTGTAATCTCAGTTCGCCGCCAAGACACGGTTCTAGGCCTGACGGTGACGTGATGTCGTGAGACGGTGCAGTAAATGCGGCCGAGGTGTCAAATGTCGTCTCAGCGTCTGAGGATGCTGTAAATGCCGCAGAGGTGTCGAACATTGTGAATAGCTGGTATCACTTGCGAATCGAGAAGCCTGGCAATCTCTGCTCAGTGTTGAGGCTTGAGACTTTTAAAATGCTGTAGGACAACTCCAATTGTTAAAGAGGTGATGAGAGGTGTAATTGAATGGAGTGGTGAGGAGATTGTTCAGGATGTTTGGTTGATTTTGTATTGCTTGATCGCAACTTGTAGTTGACCAATGGCGGCTCTGCCAATGTTGAAAGTTGCCCAGCTCAAGGCAAGAAGAATGGGCAATGCCACAATCAGAATTCTTAGATCCATCGGCATATGAAAATGACCCACAAATTAGCTTTGGTGCAAATTTTTTCAGTGTTCTATGACGGCTGCCTGCGTTGCAGATGCCTGATCTATGGGCGAATTCTTGAACCTGTCGATGTCACAATTGTGTCGCCACTGGATTTCAGGGCGCTGTTGTAAATCTGACCTTGTTATGCGCGGTAGGACGACTCAGTCGTGGGTTCAGAGTTCTTCGATTTGTCCGATCTGTGCAGCCTCGAGCCAGCGTGAAATTGCGTCGGGCAATGGACAGCGTCGCCGAGTTTGCACATTGATGGCCAATTGTCTGATCAGGCCAGTGGCGACTTCCTGTTTGTTCAGCAGAAAGTGACTGCGAACTTCAAAACACCCCTGATCAATTCGTTGTGGAGTCAGCCTTACGAGAAGTTGATCTCCCCCATGCACCGCTTTTTTGAAGCTGGCACTGCAATGCACTACAGGGAGTGCAGTGTCTGGCCAATGTTCCTGGTCGCGGCATCCAGGAAACACTGTTTGGGCCTCAATTCCATACAGTTCCAGGCTCTCTTCCCATGCCTCATGGCACCAGCGCAACAGCTGATGAAAATGCATGACGCCAGCAGCATCCGTGTCGCCGAAGCGCACGGTTCTGCTGAGGTTGAGCCAGGAGTGCTTCGCCATCAGTGGACGATCTGGTCGCCTTGGGCGGCGTAGCTCAGCTTTATGTCAGTGAGTGGTCGGAGCTGATCAAAGGATTGGTGCATGTTTTGTTGACTGATCTCGGCATGTAGACGCTGCTTTTGGCTGGTTGATGGGCGCCTTGCAGATACGGCAGCAATGGGCTTTCAACTGTTGTGCGGAAGCTTTTCCGCATGGGATCGCGTTCTGGGTGTTGGGTGCGGGCGGTTTCTATGGGTTCATCATGCACCTTGTTTTCGGGTCGTTCTTGGCAAAGCAGATCAGCTGGTCAAACAGTCCATTTCAGAATCCATTGGCCTGCGCCCTCACGATCGGGACTGTCGATTTCAGCAGCGTCCTGTATCGCAAGCGTGAAAACAATCTCAAGAGCATGGACGCTTGCACCAGTTGCTAATTGGCTGAAGGATTGGCCGAGTGGTGTCGCTTGTCGTCGACCGGATTAATGCTCCTTGCAGCGCTGGAACCGTGTTCTGTTGCGCTGCCCCTATCCCACGCCGGCGGTTGAGCTGATCAACGATCGACAGATCCCATGATCACATCGATGGAGCCGAGGATCGCCATGATGTCGGCGACCTTGTGTCCCTTGAGGATGTGGGGAAGGATCTGCAGGTTGTTGCTGTCTGCGGCACGGATCTTGAAGCGCCAGGGTGTCACGTCGTTGTTCCCCTGAATGAAGACTCCGATCTCGCCTTTCCCGGATTCCAGTCGGGTGTAAAGCTCGCCATTGGGAATTTTGAATGTGGGTGCCACCTTCTTGGCCACGTACTGGTAGTCGAAGCCGGCGAAATCGCTGTCTTTGCCCTCGGCCATGCGTTTGGCTTCGAGGTTCTCTGTTGGGCCACCGGGAATCATGTCGCAGGCTTGGCGAAGAATCTTGAGGGACTGGCGCATTTCTTCGACACGAACCCTGTAACGGGCGAAGCAGTCGCCCTCTTTCTCCCAGACCACATTCCAGTCGAAGTCGTCGTAACACTCGTAATGGTCAACCTTGCGCAGGTCCCACGGCACTCCGGAGGCTCTCAGCATCGGACCAGAAAGGCTCCAGTTGATAGCTTCTTCCTTGCCGATCACCCCCAGACCTTCAATACGTCGACGGAAAATCGGGTTATTGGTGATCAACTTTTCATATTCATCGATCTTGGGGCCGAACCAGTCACAGAAATCGCGACATTTTTCCAGCCAACCCCAAGGCAGATCGGCTGCTACACCCCCGATGCGGAAGTAGTTGTTATTGATCAGGCGCTGACCCGTGGCCGCCTCCCAAAGGTCATAAATCATCTCCCGTTCACGGAAGATATAGAAAAACGGGGTCTGGGCTCCGACATCAGCGAGGAAGGGCCCTAGCCAGAGCAAATGATTGGCAATGCGGTTGAGTTCCAACATCAACACCCGGATATAACTGGCTCGCTTGGGAATAGGAATATTCGCAAGCCTTTCAGGAGCGTTCACGACAATCGCTTCGTAGAACATGCCTGCCGCGTAATCCATCCGGCTCACGTAGGGCACGAACATGACGTTCGTTCTGTTTTCGGCGATCTTCTCCATGCCGCGATGGAGGTAGCCGATCACAGGCTCGCAATCCACCACATCCTCTCCATCAAGAGTCACCACAAGGCGCAATACGCCGTGCATTGAGGGGTGGTGGGGGCCAAAGTTGACCACCATCGGCTCCGTGCGCGTTTCCAGCTGCGTCATGGGGCCGTGGCAAAACATTTGTATCGGGATCTTAGGAAGGACCCATGCCCGAACTGCCATCCAGCTCCGCCCAGGGCTTCATGCATGTGCCGGTTCTGGCCGAACCGTTGATGCAAACGCTGGCCGCGGAGCTCAAGGAACAGCGTCAATCAGGAGTGTTCATTGATGCGACGCTGGGCGGCGGCGGCCACAGCGGCCTGTTGCTGGATCGCTATCCGCAGTTGCGTCTGGTGGGTCTCGATCACGATCAAACCGCCCGTTCTGCAGCAGCCGAGCGGCTTGAGCACCATGGCGATCGCGTCACAATCGTGGCGACCAATTTCGCTGATTACACCCCTCCTCATACGGTTTCATTGGTCCTGGCCGACCTTGGGGTGAGCAGCCCTCAGCTGGACTTGGCGCAGCGGGGATTCAGCTTTCGGCTGGATGGTCCCCTCGACATGCGGATGAATCCAGCCGGGGGAGGAGAAACTGCTGCTGAACTGATTGCAAGGCTGGATGAATCAGCCTTGGCGGATCTGATCTATGCCTATGGCGAAGAACGCTTGTCACGGCGGATTGCACGCAGGATCAAAGCTGATCTGGATGCCAGCGGCGCCTATCCCGGTACGGCGGCGCTGGCTTATGCAGTTGCTGGCTGTTATCCACCTAAGGCCCGCCGTGGTCGTATTCATCCCGCCACGCGCACCTTTCAGGCCCTGCGGGTCGCGGTCAATGATGAGCTTGCGGTTCTAGACCGCTTGTTGCAACAAGCCCCTAACTGGCTCCAGCCCGATGGTCTGCTGGCGATCATCAGTTTCCATTCGCTTGAAGACCGGCGAGTGAAGACGGCCTTTCGCTCAGATGAGCGCCTGCAGCGCGTGACTCGGAAGCCACTGATAGCTGACGAGGCTGAGCAGCAGATCAATCCGCGCAGTCGCAGCGCAAAGTTACGCATTGCCCGACGCCGCCCGACCGAGACGAGGTCTGGGGTATGAGCTGGATCACGACTTCCGATGGGGTGTGGTGGATTGCCCTGCTGGTTCAGCTGCTGGCGATTCCAGGCACATTTTTACCCCTTCTTCCAGGTCTCATTTGGTTGCCGGTGGGAGCCCTTGTCTGGATGGGAGCTGTTGGCTGGTCTCAGGCCTGGCCTGAGTTCATCCTGGCGACGGTTCTTTTCGGATTGGGTCTCATCGCTGATCTGCTGGCTCTGGGACTCGCATCTGCACGTCTCAAGGCCAGTCGCTGGTCTGCGGCGGGAGCTGGAGTGGGCTTGCTTGTGGGAGTGCTGGGTTTGCTGCCGGCACTGCCGTTCGGTGGGCCTCTTCTGGGGGCCTTGTTTGGTCCATGGCTGGGAGCAACCCTGGTTGAAACCTGGTTCACAACAAAGCCACCCCGAAATCTGGGGTGGCTTAAGGCGTTGCGCCAGGGATCAGTCGTTGGTCTGGCGGTGGTGGCTGGTCTATTAATCAGCAAGATTGCTCAGTTTTTGATGGCTCTGTTCGGTCTTGCCGGTTTCGTGATTCTCAGTTTCCATTAATTAGTTGTTATTCATCAAACCCGTCTGATCTTCGCTCCCGAACAGTTGGCGATAGGCAGCAGTGGAGATGCAGATTAGGACGGGCACGACGACAAATAATCCTCCGTAATGAAATGCGGCGGCGATTGCATTAATGATCGTTTCGACGATGAAAAACCAAAGAACTGTCCACCAGGAAGGATCAACAACGGAACGCCCTTTCTGAATGGCTTCAAAGGAGCCATTGTTTTGAACCAGAGCGATAAAGGGGAGGAACTTCTGATTGATAGAGAGGTATATGAAGAAAACAAGGGCAATGATTAGGGGGATAATGGCCAGAGTCTGGTTGATTTGTACAAGCCCAAACCCAACAAGAGAGCAGATCAAGCCGATCACGACAAAGAGGACGAAAAGTTCAATCGCTCTGATGAATAAACGGCCTGTGGCTTCGCCATCCCAGCGTGTAAAAGTCTTGAAATCGGGTTTGACTCCTTCAAGGCATTGCCAGGAGCCTCGGATGATTCCCACAACCCCCCAAAGAATCACAATGATGTAGCCAACAAGGCCCACGACCAGAAGCATCCCAGCACCTACAGGATGAATATCAGGGATGCCAGGAACAGACGCGATTCGTGCTGAGCCAAATGCTGCCAAAGCTGCGAAAGGCAGGGCGATGACAGCAACAAGTGCTTGAAAGAGCAGGAAAGTCCAGGGGGCCTTTGCGAAGGCATTCCACCCGTCTTCGATGGCTTGAAGCACGTGTAGCCGCTGGTTGGCCGGTGTCTCAGTCATGAATCATTCTGGAACTTGCGCGGAAGGTAGCTTCCCTGACACTTTTTTCCAGAGGTTGTGTCACGCCTCTTTTGGTTTCAGTGCTGGGTCAATCCCTTGATTGCGGATGTGATCACCTCGATTGCTCCGTCAATGTCCCTGGCTGTTGTGTCGCGTCCCAGGCTCAGTCGCAATGATCCTTCTGCCTCGATACGGCTTCGGCCAATGGATCGCAGAACGTGAGATGGCTCGCCACGACTGCAGGCAGAACCGCTGCTGCAGGCCAGCCGGGGCCGCAGAGCCCGGTGCAGGCGGCTGCCCGAGACGTTCGGAATAGTGATGTTGAGGTTATGGGCCAGTCGAGGTTGCAGCGCGCCGTTGAGCTGGATTGTTGGATTCTCATCTTTGAGACCTTTCCAAAGCTGATCCCTCAGGGCCTGGAGCCGAGCCTGACGCTCCTCCAGGTCTTCTATTGACAACTCAGCTGCGGCAGCCATGCCCATGATCAGCGGCACTGGCAATGTTCCCGCCCGCAGCCCCTGCTCCTGTCCTCCACCCCACTGGAGCGGTTGCAGTTGTGTTTCACCTCTGACCACCAGGGCACCGATGCCTTTCGGGCCGTTGAATTTGTGTGCGCTGAGACTGATCAGTGCACAGCCCAGCTCTTCGGCATTCAGCTGAAGGTGTCCGTAGGCCTGGGCAGCATCAGTGTGCATGGTGATGCCATGGCTGCTGCAGACAGCGCTGAGCTCGCGGATCGGTTGGATCACGCCGATCTCGTTGTTAGCCACCATCACGCTGATCAGCTGGGTCTTGGGCTGAATGGCCTGTTCCAGCTGTTTCTCCGTGATTAGGCCGTTCTTTTGTGGATTCAACAAGCTGATTTGAAATCCCTCCTGCTTCAGCTGCAGCAGAGGGTCGAGCACCGCATGATGCTCAGTGGCCACACTGATCAGATGGCCTGGTCCACCGTCGGACAGCGCGCGAGCCCTGGCGTGGCCTAGCAGCGCCAGGTTGTTGGCTTCGGTAGCGCCACTGGTGAAGATCAGTTCTTCGGATCTGATTCCCAGACTGCCCGCAAGGCGTTCTCTCGCTGAGCCGATTGCAGCGGCGGCTGTCAGTCCTAGCCGATGCTGCCGGCTCGATGGATTGCCCCACTGCTCGCGCCACCAGGGCTCCATCGCCTCGATCACAGAGGAATGACAGGGTGTGGTGGCCTGGTGATCGAGGTTGATCACAACTTCACTGCGCTCAAGTGGGTGTATGGGGTCAGCATGGTGTGACTCTCAGATTGTCGCGATGAACTCCATCCGTTGGATCTTCAGTTTGGGTCTGGTTGCGTCAGCTGCTTTTCAGCCAGCTGTAGCTGAGGCCGTGAATCGGGAACAGCTGCTTGAGCAGATGAAGGCGATGCGCCCGGTTGATCTGGTGGTGCTGGATCAGAGCGAGGGGGCCGTGGAGTACACCCTGGGGATCTTTGCGGTCTCGGGGGACCCTGCTGATCCTGAGATACGCAGGTTCAAGCTTTGGCAGGAATCCGCCGACAATCTGGTGATTCCCAGCGAATCGGTGAACTGCAGTCGCGAGGAGCCGCTGCGGGTCACGAGGGACAGCGAAGCAATTTACGTGCGCAAACTCAATCCAGGTGGGGCCAGGCGTGCGTCCACTCGCGAAGACCATTTGGTGTGGTGGGCAGCCTGTCATCCCGAGCTTGCTGGCCAGGATCCAGCAGGTCTCGCGGACAAGGCCAGAGAGCTCGGTTATTCCACTGAGTTGATCGAATCCCAGGAAGTGTTGCGGTTGCCTGCGCCCTGACGCCCCTAGATTCCGGCCAGATGAGGTCAGGCCTTGACAACCTCCCAGCCCGAACAACCCTCTCAGCCCGAGCAGCCCTCTCATACTGAACAGCCAAACCAGTCGGAACAGCCAACGGTTCGCTTGCTGCTTGTGGATGATGAACCTGGCCTGCGATCAGCCGTGCAGGCCTACCTCGAGGATGAGGGGTTTGATGTCACGACGGCTGTTGATGGTGAGGATGGATTCTCCAAGGCGCAGCAGATGCTGCCGGACGTGGTGATCAGCGACGTGATGATGCCCCGGTTGGATGGCTATGGGCTGCTCAACAAGCTCAGAGCTGATGAGCGTCTGGGCGGTACTCCCGTGATCTTCCTCACCGCCAAGGGCATGACGGCGGATCGCACCCAGGGCTATCTGGCGGGTGTTGACGATTACATCCCCAAACCCTTTGACCCGGATGAGCTGGTCGCGCGCGTGAGCAACGTGGCCCAGCGTCAGCAGCGACTGTTACAGGAAGCAGCCCGCTTCGCTGATGCCGACATGGGGCAAATGGCTAAACAAATTACTGAGATTCGCTCTCTGCTCGCCCAGGCGGAGGCATTGCCCTCCAGCGACCCTGTGCAGCACAATTTCACGCCCAGGGAATCCAGTGTTCTGCAACTGGTGGCGGAAGGATTGATGAACAAGGAAATCGCTCGCCAGCTGGAGACATCAATTCGCAATGTCGAGAAGTACGTGAGCAGGTTGTTTATCAAAACCGGCACATCCAGCCGTACTGAGCTGGTGCGTTACGCCTTGCAGCATCGCCTGGTGGAGTGACGGGCCAAGAGGCGGAGCTTTTGCCTGAAGGTTGGCGTGCAGCCGCACTCAATCAGGGTTGGACGTACAAGGACATCACGCACCGAGACGATCAAGGCACGCTGATCAGCGTGCTGATGGCTCAGCGTTACGCCCACTCCTCCAAAGAGGTCTGGCTTCGCCGAATCGCAGCGGGAGAAATCCAACTCGACGGGAAGCTTCTGCTCAAGGATCGACCGCTGCCCGCCAAGGCAGAGCTGATCTGGTGCCGCCCACCATGGATCGAGCCAGCCATCCCTGATTGCTGGTCGGTGGAACATGACGACGGGGATCTGCTGGTGATCAACAAACCCTCAGGACTGCCTGTGATGCCTGGGGGAGGCTTTCTGCAACACACGCTTGCGACGCTTTTGGATCAGCGCAGTCGCCTGCTGGGTGAGCCCCTGGCTGCCAAGCCCGTGCATCGCCTGGGCCGCTTCACCTCCGGACTGCAGGTTTGTGCCCGCCAGCCGACCACCAGAGCCGCTCTCACGCGATCTTTTCAGCCTGCTTCAGGAACCCGCAAGCTTTATCAGGCCTGGTCTCAGCGTGTCGTGGGGCTCGAGTTTGGGACGTCTCTTGCGGTGAACACGGATGTGGTCGAGCGGCCCCATGCCTTGCTGGGTTGGGTCTGGGGACCGCTGCCCCAATCGGATGGGTTAATCCGGCGACGACTGAAAGCCCACAGTGAACTGAAGCTGCTGGAACGATCTCCGCAGGGCGACCGTCTGCAGGTGGCGATTACAACGGGGCGTCCTCACCAGATTCGCATTCATCTCGCGCAACTGGGATCTCCCCTGCTCGGTGATCCGCTCTACCTGAATGATCAGCGCATTAGTGATGTGGCCATTCCTGGAGACGGGGGCTATCGCCTTCATGCCTGGCGTCTATTGCTGAATGATCTGCATCTTTGCTGTGAGCCGCCATCAACGTTCTGATGCAGCTCAGATTCACCATGCGTTGTCAGCATCGAGTCAGTTCAGAGGTTGATGCCATGCCGAGGCCGGTTTTCGCTGTCGTTTTTGGGTCGCTGCTGTACCTGCTGGCGGGCTGTTCCACCGGCGGTTCCGGGGTCGATCAACGGCAGACCAAACAGCTCAAGGTGTTGTTCTGCAATGTGAAATCAGGCACCTTCATCGATGCCAATCGTGATGCAGTCCTGTCGGTGGGTGATTCGGTCAGCTACAGACTGGCTGTGGCCCGGCTGAGTGGAGCTGTGCAGGGCTGTGAAAAACCGAATGGTTCGTTTTATGGGCTTGAAGAGGTAGTCGAACGACGAGTCCTTGATGGCGAAACCGTGTTCCTGACCCATGCTCAGGGAACCCTGACCTTCAAGGACGGCAACATCCAGACCCGTTCTCTTGGCTCTCTTCAGCTGAGCGCCCTTGGGACGCCAAGCCAGGAATCAGGATCAATGAAGCTCCCGCTTGGAGATCTCTTCCCCAGCAATCACGGTGCGACCCTGATAGGTCAGGGGGGCGCTTTCAGTGGCTATGTGGGGTCGGCTGACTTTGTTAGTGACACCCCCCCCTACGCGCTGCTCAAGCTGCACAGTCAGTTCGGGTCCTGATGGGCTTTGAACCGTGGCCTGCTCGGGGTGTTGTTTAGGCCTTGTGAAACTCGATCAGCCTCGAGAAGTAGAAGGGCGCTTTGTTGAGGCTGCGCCGCACGGGTTTGAAACCGCTTGCTTCCGCGGCAGCCACAATTCCTTTCTCCTTGAGGGTGTAGGCGCGGGTGGTTTTGCTAGGGCCTGGGAACAACTGGCCGATGCCCTTCAGAGCAGCCAGGAGCGGCGTGTAGGGCGCGAAGCTCACGATCAGACGTTGCTCGGTGAGAGAGCAGAGGTGCCTCACCATCTCTTCCGCAGCCTCCTGGGGGTAGTGAATGAACACATCCAGACAGCACACGGTGTGGAACGAGCCGCTGAGACTTTCAAGATCGCTGGCCGCGAAATTGAGCTTGGACATGTCTAGGCCTGCATCGCGCGCCCTGCGCTCCGCTTCCTCGGCCATCGCTTCAGAGATGTCGCTGGCATGGATGAAGCCGGCTCCCATGCTCGCTAGGGGGATGCTCAGACTGCCGACGCCGCAACCGGCATCACAGAAACTCACGTTGTGGAACTGACCACTCGCCTCGATCCAGGCCAGCACCTCATCAACGGTTTTCTGGTGCCCGATTCTGATGTTGCGCTGGACCTTATTGACGTCATTGCTGTCGCTGTAAATCCGGTTCCAGCGATCGAAGCCTGTCGTCTCGAAATAGCCCTTCACCTCCTTTTTCTCGGCCTGCTTGTCATTCAGCAGTTGCTCGGGGGCCATTAATTCACTCGCAGCCGCGGAATCTTAAGCAGCCTGCCGCCAAGCCAGCTTGCGTTCCAAAGCGTTCCATTCCCAGCGCAGCAGCTCGCTTAGCACCTCTCCAATCAGAAAGCGGTCTTGAAGACTCTCTGGGAGCACGTCTCTTGGCGCCATGGTGGCGGCCCAGATCGCACCATCCGCATCACCGCTCCAGCTGGCCAGACGGCACGTTCCTTCGAGCAACGGCAGGGTCACACCGGCCAAGGTGCCGTCTTCAAGTCGGCAGGTGCCGTTTTTCACTAAGAGCACGCGCTCGTCCCAGCGATGTTCACCATCAGCTAGTCCGTAGGGGGCCAGGGCATCACTCACCAGCACCAGCTGATCGCCCGCCATCCGCTGCAGTAGAACCGCAGTGGTGGGATGCACATGCACTCCGTCGGCAATCAGCCCAAGAGCAATGTCGCCGCGCCGACAGGCTTCCCCCAATGGTCCCGGAGCGCGGTGGTGCAGTCCTGGCATGGCATTGAAAGCATGCGTGATCATCTCGACGCCCTGTCTGAACGCCAGGGCTGCCTGATCGGCATCTGCTGTGCTGTGACCCAGAGCCACATGAATGCCGAGCTCTTTCAGCTGGCTGATCAACTCCTGAGCGCCCGGTTGTTCCGGCGCCAGGGTGATCAGGCTGATGTCGGTTTCAAACCCGGCGATCCGTGCCTTCAGAGCCGAGACGCTGGGAGCGGCGATGTGCTCGAGCGGGTGTGCACCCCGCCGGGCTTCCGCTAAGAACGGCCCCTCAAGGTGGGCTCCCAATAACTGGCAGCGGCCGGCTTGATGCCGCTCACGGGCCTGCCGGAGCACGGTCAGGGATTGGCGTAAAGGGGCCACCGCACAGGTGACCAGGGTGGGAGCGATTGCCTCGACGCCATCGCGCCAAAGCAGCTCCAGCAATTGCAAGAGCCTTGGCAGATCCTGTTGCGTGAGTTCCGTGAAGGCCAGGCCAAGCCCACCATTGATTTGCAGATCGATCCCCCGACGACTGAGCCTGTCCCCATGCCAGCTGTCTCCGGCCATCGCTCCACCGGCCGGCATGGGACCGGCGGCTGTGATCAGGTTGTGATCATTCAGGGTGAGCCAGGACAGACCGCCAGGGTCGTTGCTTCCGGGGCGTCGAGGCAGACGCACATCGGTGATCCGACGCATGCGGTATGGCCGGCCTCAGGCCGGTGCGGGACGATGGCAGTCTCGCTGTCCTTTCGGTTCTTGCCTGTGGCCGAGTTGCCATCCCCCCCCGTTGATCCAGGCGCCGCGCCCAGGGTCGCCGTCATCATGGGCAGTGATTCCGACCTTCCCAGCCTTCAGCCTGCCGTGGTGGTGTTGGAAGAATTAGGTCTAGCGGTGGAGGTGCGGGTGCTGTCGGCGCACCGCACGCCGTTGGAGATGGTTAGCTTCGCCCAGCAGGCTCGCCAGCGTGGGCTGGCTGTGATTGTGGCAGGAGCGGGCGGTGCTGCCCATCTGCCCGGAATGGTGGCCGCACTCACCACCTTGCCTGTGATCGGGGTGCCGGTGCGGAGCAAAACACTGTCCGGTGTCGACTCATTGCATTCGATTGTGCAGATGCCCGGTGGTATTCCGGTGGCCACGGTGGCGATCGGCGGTGGTTTGAATGCGGGCTTGCTGGCTGCACAGATTCTCGCTGTCGAGGGTGGTGAGCTGGCGGAACGCCTTGAGGCCTATCGCCAACAGCTGCATGACACTGTCGTTGAGAAGGATGCCCGTCTCAAGGATCTGGGCAGTCGTGACTATCTCAATCAAATGAATTGATGCCAGCAGAATCTCGGTCGACCATTCGCTCGACGGTTTTGACAACGCTTTTTCCAGCAGCGCTGTTGTATTTGCTTGCGTTGACCTGGAGTGCTGCTGAGGGCATCAGCTCTACGAAGGTGTTGCGTGATCTGGCTCAGGACTGCGATGCCCCATTGGGCCAGGGATTTTTATCGAGCGTTGGCTATCTGCTTTGGATGGCTGCTGCTGCAATTGCATTATTTGCAGCAGCTACTGGTCAAATCAAAGGATCCCTTGTGAATCGCCAGTTTGCATTTTGCGGGGGTGGTTTTTCGCTGTGGCTCTGTCTTGATGACATGTTTCTGGTCCATGATCGTTACCTTGGACAGTCGTTTCTCTACGTCACTTACAGCGTCTTCACAGTGTTGCTCCTCCTCTGCTTCCGTAAACCTTTGAAGAAGTTTGCTGGCGACACATTCCTGCTCTCAGTGGTTTTGCTGGGGTCTTCGGTCTTGATTGACGCTTTCCAAGGAATCTTCCCGGCTTCCTATGAAACCGTTCAATTGTTTGAGGAGGGAGCAAAATTCCTGGGTATTGCTGCCTGGCTTGCTTTTTGGTGCCATTACGTCAATGCCACATCAAAACTGAGCTCAATTTGATCTGCACCTCCTGCAATCCATGACGTCCTGGCCAGCCTGGATTCGCTGGGGTTTGGTGCTGCCGTTGCTGACCCTCAACCTGTTCGTGATCCGTCAGCTTCTCTTGCCGTTGGCTCCGTTCCCGGGCCTGTTTCTCACCGCGGCGTTGATTGCATTCCTGCTGGATATTCCCTGTCGCTGGCTCACCGGTCGAGGGATGCGCCGCTGGGTGGCGATCGTGTTCGTCACTCTCGGCACGATCGGGGCACTGGTCTTCGCTGCGCTGACCCTAGTGCCGCTGCTGATTGAGCAGCTTGGTCAGTTGATCAATGCTCTGCCCGGACTGCTCCTGGCGGCTCAGGAGTGGGTCAACCGTCTTCAGGAGTGGGCATCAATGCGTGGACTGCCTACTGAGTTTGGAGACCTCAGCAGTGATCTGCTCTCCCGTGCAAGCACTGTGGCCAGTCAGCTCAGTCAGAGCTTGCTGAGCATCCTTGGGGCCACACTCGGCACCACGATCAACACGTTGATCGTGCTTGTTTTGGCAGTGTTCTTCTTGATCGGAAGCGACTCGATCACGAAGGGCCTGGCTCGCTGGCTGCCTGATCAATGGCGTGGGTTGGTGACCAGCACCCTGGTTCGCACCTTCCGTGGTTACTTCGGCGGTCAAGTGATCCTGGCGCTGATCCTGACGCTGGGTCAGATCGTGGTCTTCACCCTTCTTGAGATCCCCTATGGAGTGCTGTTTGCAGTACTGATCGGTTTCACAACCCTGATCCCCTATGCCAGCGCTTTGACCATCGTCGCTGTGAGCGGCTTACTCGCTTTTCAGAATCCAAGTGCAGGCCTCGAGACTCTGGTGGCCGCGATCGTGGTGGGTCAGATCGTCGATCAGGTCATTCAGCCGCGTCTGATGGGAAGCATCGTGGGGCTGCAGCCAGCCTGGCTGCTGATTGCCTTGCCCCTGGGAGCGAAGGCCGGAGACCTTTACGGCCTCGGAGATCTGTTGGGTCTGCTTCTGGCAGTGCCTGTCGCCAGCTGCCTCAAGACGTTTGTGGATGCCTGGGCAGAGAATCAGGGCATCCACGCGGTCGTCAGTGACGTCAGTGCTGGGCCGGAATGATTTGCCTGGAGATCAGCTCGTTCACAACCTGATCCACGCAGTTGGCGAGGTCTGCTGCGCCGGTGTCGACAGAGAGTTCCGGGGTCTCTGGTGCTTCATAGGGGCTTGAGATCCCCGTGAATTCTTTGATTTCGCCCGCACGTGCCTTCGCATAGAGACCTTTGGTATCGCGCTGTTCGCACACGTTCAGATCAGCGGCACAGAAGATTTCGATGAAATCACCTTCGTTCACCAGGTTGCGTGCCTTGTCGCGGTCAGCACGGAACGGCGAGACGAATGCCGTCAAAACGATGGCACCGGAATCCAGAAAGAGTTTGGATACCTCACCGATGCGGCGGATGTTCTCCTCACGGTCGGCATCGGAAAAACCCAGGTCCTTGCAGAGGCCATGGCGAATGTTGTCGCCGTCGAGCACGTAGGTGGTCAGGCCCCGCTCGAACAGGGCCTGATTGACCGCATTGGCGAGTGTGCTCTTTCCTGCACCGCTCAGGCCTGTGAACCAGAGGATGGCGCTGCGGTGTCCCCGTTGTTCAGCGCGGGCTGCTCGGTCA
Source organism: Synechococcus sp. UW179A (assembly GCF_900473965.1). Lineage (NCBI taxonomy): Bacteria > Bacillati > Cyanobacteriota > Cyanophyceae > Synechococcales > Synechococcaceae > Synechococcus > Synechococcus sp. UW179A. The sequence continues at coordinate 152,821 of NZ_UCNJ01000024.1, forward strand.
ACCGATGCCTGATGCCAGGCGATGTTGGTGGACGCACCCTGGTTGGTGAGCTTGCCGTAGCTGGACGAAGCGGTCATGGGGATCCGGCGGTCTCGGGCCGCCATTGTCCCTCAGCTTGTATCTCTACCAAGTCTGCATTGGCCTCAGCCCCCAGCTCGCTTGGGTCGGTACCCCTCTTTGTTGAGCAGTTCCAGCGCCATCTCCACCTGATCGCCTTGAAGTTCGATCAGGCCGTCTTTTGCGGTGCCACCGCTGCCGATGCGTGTCTTGAGTTTCTTCAGGAGTGCTTTGAGGCCTTCTTGGTTGAGCTCCAGACCGCGGATCACTGTCACTGTCTTGCCGCCCTTTCCACCTCGGGTCGGCTGCACTCGAACCATCTGCTGGGCTTTCGCGGTCGGTTGCTTCCCTGGGCCGCTCGGCCGCTGCAGACTGTCTGTGTTGCTGAATTCCTGCCACCCACCTTTCGCCATCGCTTCTGCGCATCCGACACCATCCTGCCGTTCTCGTGATGACCGACTCTGCGTCTACGCCTCGATGGGCTGACTCAAGCCAGGGCCTTGGTCGCTGGATCGAACGTCTGATCGGCATCGATCTGCTGAGACGTCCCCTGTTCTTCCAGGCACGACAGCTGATTATCCGAACCGCGGAACGCAACGGCATTCCCTGGAGAGTCCGACGCCGGGAACTGCAGCAGGCTGCAGCACCATTGTTGTCGAGCAGCATCACTCCCGGCCTTGTGCCGCCGGACTACTACGTGGCGCGTTTTCACGCCTATGAACAGGGCAATCTCTGCTGGCAGGCTGCTGCCGAAGCGGAGCAAGCTACCGATGCTATGGCTCTGCGCATCTGGCCGGAAGAATCGCTTGCCCCATCAGTGGCCCAGGCACGTCTGAGGGATGAGATCCACCGAGCTTTGGCGCCGCTCCTAAACGGATCCATTGATCAGGTGCTCGATCTTGGCTGTTCAGTGGGAGTGAGCACGTTGTATCTCGCACGCTGGTTGCGTGAGCGGGCTGAGCAGCGCCAAGAGTCCGCACCGCGGATTCAGGGATTGGATCTTTCTCCCGAAATGCTTGCGGTCGCCCGAGTGCGTGATCGGGAGGGACTGGTCGATGGCTGGTTGCATGCAACGGCTGAGAACACAGGTCTGCTGGATTCGTCCTTTGACTTGATCAGCCTCCAATTCGTTTGCCATGAACTGCCTCAGGATGCGACCCACGCCGTTCTGATGGAAGCTGCCCGATTGCTGCGGCCAGGCGGTGCTTTGTTGATGGTTGACCAGGATCCCGCCTCTTCCGTTCTTCAGCGCCTACCGGCGGTGGTCGCCACATTGCTGAAAAGCACCGAGCCCTATATCGAGCAGTACTTCAGCCTCGATATGGCTGCAGCTCTGCGGGCAGCAGGGTTCCGGAATCTTCAAATCAGTGCTTGTGATCCACGGCATCGCGTGATTGCCTGCTTACGCTGAGCCAACGCTTCAAAGGCCGCGTGCGCGGTCAGCTGCACCTTGACCAGCACCCTGCCACCCAAGCCCACCGCTCAGGATCTGGCCGTCAGCTCCAGACCTGCCTCCTCTGGTCGTTTCGGCCGTTTCGGTGGTCAGTACGTGCCTGAGACTCTGATGCCTGCTCTGGCTGAGCTCGAGAAGGCCGCCGCTGAGGCCTGGAAAGATCAGGCTTTCACATCGGAGCTCAACCGCCTGCTGCGCAACTACGTGGGCAGGGCTACTCCTCTTTATGAAGCCGAGCGACTCACTGCCCATTACCGCCGCAGTGACGGCGGACCCAGGATCTGGTTGAAACGTGAGGACCTCAATCACACCGGTGCTCACAAAATCAACAACGCACTCGGCCAAGCGCTGCTGGCCTTGCGAATGGGCAAAAAGCGGATCATCGCCGAGACAGGAGCTGGTCAGCACGGGGTTGCGACGGCCACGGTCTGCGCGCGCTTCGGTTTGGAGTGTGTGGTGTACATGGGTGCTGAAGACATGCGCCGTCAGGCTCTGAATGTGTTCCGCATGCGTCTTCTAGGTGCCAGCGTTCAGCCTGTGACCGCCGGCACGGCCACGCTTAAGGACGCCACCAGTGAGGCCATTCGTGACTGGGTCACGAATGTGGAGAGCACCCATTACATCCTCGGATCAGTTGCGGGTCCCCATCCCTATCCGATGCTGGTCCGCGACTTCCATGCGGTGATTGGCGAGGAAGCCAAGGACCAATGCCAGCAAGCCTTCGGCCGTTTGCCAGACGTGCTGATGGCCTGCGTTGGTGGCGGGTCCAACGCCATGGGGCTGTTTCATCCCTTTGTGGAGTGCAGCGGTGTGCGTCTGATTGGAGTTGAGGCTGCTGGTGATGGCGTCGCCACAGGCCGCCATGCCGCCACGATGACCGAAGGCAGGGTCGGAGTGCTTCACGGTGCCATGAGCCTGTTGCTGCAGGATCAGGACGGTCAGGTGCAGGAAGCTCATTCGATCAGTGCCGGACTTGACTACCCCGGAGTCGGACCTGAACACAGTTATCTGCGCGAAATCGGTAGGGCCGAGTACGGCGCCGTCACTGATGCGGAAGCGCTCCAGGCGCTGCAACTTGTGAGCCGATTGGAGGGCATCATTCCTGCCCTTGAAACAGCCCATGCATTCGCCTGGCTTGAGACCCTTTGTCCAACCCTGGCGGATGGCACTGAAGTGGTGCTGAACTGCTCTGGGCGTGGTGATAAAGATGTGAACACGGTCGCTGAGCAGCTTGGCGACGCACTCTGAAAATTCAGAGCACGGCTCAGCTGAGCAAGCGCTCCAGGGTGACTGCAACGGAGTTCACGGCTGCTCGGGCGGTTGCGTAGGCCATACGCATCGGCCCGATTAAGGCAACCTGCCCCACACCTCCGTCACCGCTGCGATAACTGGCATGGATTACTGAGCAGCGGCTGAGCGCTGTCTGCGGATGCTCCTGGCCAATCCACACTCGCCCGTCTGACCAGGCAGGCGCAGGAACAAATGCTGCCGGATCGCTGTCCATCAGGTCGAGAAGAGGCCTCACCCTGGCGCTGTCACTGAATTCGGGTTCGGCTACCAGTCTCGACACTCCATGCACCAGAGGTGCCTGCTCGATCGGGCGGTGGAAGGGATTGCCGTTCTCCAGAGCATCCTTGAGTGCCTTCCCACAGGGCTGCAGCTGCTGTGGAAGAAAGCTCCAGTTCAGTTTCCCGGCCTGCAACAGCTGGTCGGAGGTCCAGCGTTCCAGGGCTTCAACCTGACTAGCACTGCCGTGGGGCAGCCGCAGATTGAGGTGATGGGCCTGGCTGGAATCGCTCACGAGCATCACCAGCAGGCGGTCTTCACTGCGGACCAGGCGAATAGTTCTGAGCTGGCTCTGGGATCGTTGCGGCGGGCTGATCAGGCTCATCAGACCTGTGAAATCGGTCAGCCTGCGTGCCAGCTGCAGCAGCAGGTCATCCAGTGCCGCCCAGCGCAGGCTCAGCTGGGTCAATTCCCGCTCTAAGTGATGGGCACCCGCACCGGGCTCGGGCAGTAGGCAGTCCACATAGTGTCGGTAGCCCTGGGGGCTGGGCACCCGGCCTGCTGAAGTGTGTGGCTGGGTTAGGAGTCCACGCTGTTCCAGTGCTCCCATGGCCGAACGAACCGTGGCTGAGCTGGCCTTGATTCCGAATCGCTGCACCAAAGCGCGACTGCCCACCGGTTCGATGGTGTCGACGTAATGGTGGACCGTGGCTTGAAGAACCTCCTGCTGTCGTCGGGGCAGCGGCTTCACGGGGAGCACCTTGCGGGATGTGATCCTACGAAGAGCCCGAAATGGTGATTGGTTCCTGTCATGAATGCACGCTGTTCGGCTGACTGGCGCTGCGAGCAGTGGCGCTGCGAGCAGTGGCGCGGCGATCAGTAGCGGCGATCAGTAGCGCGGCACTTCGGAATCCACCATGAGGCTCCAGGCGTCAATGCCACCCTCAAGGTTCCAAACGTCCAGTGACGGTCGATTCTCGAGCAGCCAGCAACCGAAATTCCAGCTGCGTACACCGGCATGGCATAGCACCACGATCGAGCCACCCTGCGGCAGCTCCTCATCGATGGTCCCTATCCAGTTTTCAGCATCACTGAGGGGTAGATGCCTGACCGGATGCGGAAATGGAGCGATCGCCAACTCTTGTTGCTCCCGCACATCCACAACGGTCAAATCGGCGTTCTGGCGCAGCCAGTCGTTCAGTTCGCTGGCTTTGAGGGGTTTTGGGGTCGGTCCATTCATGGCTTCAGTCTGGCTTCGGGCTGGCATAGCTCCATGGATGGATAGAAGATGAGCACCATGTGCTTCACCGCCTGTTCATGAAAGGGCGCTCGTTCCTGCTGGCTCTTGTCGCCGTGGCCATGGTGCTGCTCACGCTTGCACTGGGATTCTGGTGGGCCATGGCTCGTCAGAGTCCGCTGCGGATCATGGACCGCTCACTTGAGTTGCCCCGGGCTGCCCGTTTCATGCCCACTGATGCAGCCCTGACCCTGCACTGGTTGGTCGACCCCCGTCAGGTGCCTTCTTATGCCCAGGCCGTTGCACCAGTTCGCCAACGTCGACTCGTGAATGAAAGCACCCGTCAGCTCAGAGATGGTGCTTTTGCTCTAGCCGGACTTGACTTCGGCACTGAGCTGGCCGGCTGGATTGGGCCCGAGGTCAGCTTTGCCGTGCTTGACGCTCCTGCTCAGCAGTCCGGTGAACAACCCAAGGAGGGCTGGGTCCTGGCACTGTCGAGCCGCGATGAAGATGGTGCCAAGCGCTTTCTGCAGCGCTTCTGGCAGACCCGAAGCCTGGCAGGCACTGATCTGCAGATCTCCCGCTACCGCGGTATGGGGCTGATTAGCGGACGTGGTGCCCTGCTGGGAAGGGACCCCCAACCGATCGCTACCGCCTTGATTGATGACGATCTGCTGTTGCTGGCCTCAGGGCGAGGCGTGCTTGAACAGGCGCTTGATGTCTCTCAGCTAGACAGTCAACATCAGCTTGGAAACCCTGTCCTCGCATCTGATCTCCAGAGCTTCGGTCGCGGTGCCGCTGTTCTCATTGCCAACCCTGGTGCCATGGACCGCTGGCTGGGGGTCCCCTCAGCGATCACGGCTCGAGAAGACCTGCAGGTGCTGGTGGCAGCACTAACACCGCGGGGCTCTGATCTAGCGCTTGATGCCGTGGTCCACTTTCGTGAGCCTCGGATTCCTGTGGAATCTCAGACCACGGACAGCAATGCGTTGCTGAACGATGCCGGCGGCGATGCAGAGACAGTCGCTCTGCTGACCAATCCTGCGGCTCTGCTGGCTGCCGATGCCAACGAGCCCCTGGCCCAGTGGATCGCGCCCCTGCTGCGGAAGTCGATCGAATCCGCTCCGACCGGCGCCGCGGCTGCGGTCGTCGAACTCGATGAGGGGCCCATGCTCTGGCAGCAGGGTCAGCAGGGCTGGGTGCTGGGGACCTGGCCTAATCGTCCCGATCCCGAAATGGTGGATGGGCGGCTTCAGGAGCTCGGTTTGACAGGTTCCACCCTCGACAGCGAAGGCCAGTCTGTTCAGGTCTGGACCCGCCTTGCCCGTCAGCGTCGTCGCGGGGAGGAGTCGCTTCAGGCTGAGCTTGCTGTCGCTCTGGAACGCCATACCGGTGTGAACTGGTGGGCAGAGACATTGGATGGTTTGCGCCGTCGCGGCGAGAGTGGTGATCTGATTCAGCGAAAGCTGCAGCTACAGGAGCTCGAGTCCTCGAGCCAGTCAGTGCTGGCTCAGCAACTGGCCCTCGCTGCGGCCCCTAGTCGTTTGTATCTGGGTCAGTGGCGACCCTGGGAGTTGGTGCAGGGAGTGGCAGGTCGATCACTACTGCCGGCTGTTCAAGGCCTGTCCATCGCCGCTGGGGCTGACCAGAACGCCGCCTCCGTGCAGGATGAACGTGTGAGCAGCCTGCGTCTGCGTGCGCGACTCCAGCTCGGTTGATCTTCTTCTCCTGCGCCATGGCATTGCCGCAGAACGTGTGTCGGGCCGTGATCATCCCGATCGCGCTCTGACTGATCGCGGCGTGCGGCGAACTTTGGAAGTGGTCCGTCAATTGCGGATGCTGGATGTGAAAGCAGAGGCGCTGTTTAGCAGTCCCTACCGTCGAGCCAGGCAGACCGCTGAGCTGGCGATCCAGGCTGGGCTGGCGCAGTCGGTCTGTCTGGATTCAGCCTTGCAGCCAGGCGGTGACCCGTGGCCTTTGGTCTTCCGCTTGTCCGGCTGTTGCTTGTTGGTCGGCCATGAGCCGGATCTGAGCACTCTTGCGGCGACCCTGATCGGAGCACCCTTAGGAAGCCTGCGCCTGCGTAAGGCAGGGTGCTGCCATCTCAGCTGGCCGGCTCACCTAAGCGATCCTCGCGGGCAGGCTGAACTGCAGGCATTGCTCAGGCCTCGTCTTTTGCTTCCTCGCTCCGTTTAAGTTGCCCTTGTGCTGAAGCGGAGGTTGGTGAGTCAAAACGATGGTGCCGAAATCCGTCATGAGCGAACCGGTTTGGTCTTCCGCCCCGGACTTGAGGGGGTGCCTGCCACCCAGTCGTCGATCTGTGACATCGATGGTCATGCGGGGTGCTTGTCCTATCGCGGCTATCCCGTCAACGAGCTGGCCACCCACTGCAGCTTTCTAGAAACTACTTATTTACTGATCTGGGGGGAATTGCCGACTCCTCAGCAGTTGCGAGACTTTGAGGACGAAGTGCAGATGCACCGACGCGTGAGTTTCCGCGTCAGGGACATGATGAAGTGCTTCCCATCCGATGGGCATCCGATGGATGCACTGCAGTCCAGTGCTGCGTCTCTCGGTTTGTTTTATTCCCGTCGTGCCATCGACGACCCTCAGTACATCTATGACGCGGTCGTGCGGTTGATCGCCAAGATCCCAACAATGGTCGCCGCCTTTCAGCTGATCCGCAAAGGCCAGGACCCCATCCAGCCCAGGGATGATCTGGCCTATTCCGCCAACTTTCTGTACATGCTCATGGAGCGTGAGCCGGATCCCATGGCCTCAAGGATCTTTGATCAGTGCCTGATCCTGCATGCGGAACACAGTCTCAACGCCAGTACCTTCAGTGCGCGTGTCACCGCCAGCACACTCACCGATCCTTATGCGGTTGTCGCCTCCGCTGTGGGCACTCTTGCTGGCCCTCTTCATGGCGGAGCCAACGAAGACGTCCTGGCGATGCTTGAGGAGATCGGTACGCCAGATCTAGCCGCTGGCTATCTCGATGACGCTACGGCCAGCAAGCGCAAGATCATGGGATTCGGTCACCGTGAATACCGCGTCAAGGATCCTCGTGCTGTGATTCTTCAGGCTCTTGCGGAAGAGATGTTCAAGCGATTCGGTCACGATGAGATGTACGACGTGGCCAGAGCTCTGGAGGCAGCGGCGGAAACCCGTCTCGGCCCTAAAGGGATTTATCCCAATGTGGATTTCTATTCCGGACTTGTGTACCGCAAGTTGGGTATTCCCAGAGATCTGTTCACTCCGGTCTTTGCCATTGCAAGAGTTGCTGGCTGGCTTGCTCACTGGCGAGAACAGCTTGGCGCTAATCGGATCTTCCGACCATCTCAGATCTACACAGGCAGTGATCTGCGCCAATGGACCCCACTTGAGGCCCGTGTTCCAACCATTACCACTTAAGTTACATCCATCACACCCTTGCTCATGGTGACTTTCCTCGCCACCAGCGCACCGGCTCTGGTCAGTCCAGGCCTTGATCTTGAACGAAGTTTCAGTCAGGCTCTTGAAGGCTTCGGTCTGTCAGAGCAGGCCGCTCGACTGATCTGGCTTCCACTACCCATGCTTTTGGTGCTGGTAGCGGCAGTGGTTGGGGTTCTGGTCACCGTTTGGCTTGAGCGCAAGATCTCGGCAGCAGTTCAGCAGCGCATTGGACCTGAGTATGCGGGCGCGCTCGGCGTTCTTCAGCCTCTGGCTGATGGCCTTAAGTTGCTGGTGAAGGAAGACATCATTCCCGCTAGGGCGGACAGTTTGTTGTTCACTCTCGGCCCGATTCTGGTTGTCGTTCCGGTGATTCTGTCCTGGTTAATCGTCCCCTTCGGCCAAAACCTGCTGATCAGCAATGTAGGAGTGGGCATTTTTCTTTGGATCTCCCTCAGCAGCGTTCAGCCGATCGGTCTGCTGATGAGTGGATACGCCTCCAACAACAAATATTCTCTGATTGGCGGTCTCAGGGCAGCTGCACAGTCCATCAGCTACGAGATTCCTCTCGCTCTCGCCGTTCTTGCGGTGGTGATGATGAGCAATTCTCTCAGCACTGTCGACATTGTCGATCAGCAAACCGGAGCTGGCATCCTTAGCTGGAATATTTGGCGTCAACCTGTTGGCTTTCTGATTTTCTGGATCTGCGCCCTGGCGGAATGTGAACGACTTCCTTTCGACCTCCCCGAAGCGGAAGAGGAGTTGGTTGCCGGCTACCAGACCGAATACGCCGGAATGAAGTTCGCTCTCTTTTACCTCGGTAGCTACATCAATCTTGTGCTGTCAGCTCTGCTGGTTTCAGTGCTTTATCTCGGGGGCTGGGGCTTCCCCTTGCCGGTGGAATGGCTGGCCGGTTGGTTGGGTCAGTCCGTCGACGCACCTTTGGTTCAGGTGATCACGGGCACAACAGGCATCGTGATGACCGTTATGAAGGCCTATCTGCTTGTTTTCATCGCAATCCTTTTGCGATGGTCCACGCCGAGGGTGCGGATCGACCAGCTGCTGGATCTCGGCTGGAAGTTCCTGTTGCCATTGGCTCTGGTCAACCTGCTTGTGACCGCAGCCCTGAAACTTGCCTTCCCGGTAGCCTTCGGGGGTTAGGTTTAATTACCTAGGATCTTGTTTCATCGGTCTCTCCGTCTCCCCTTCCTCAGGCCATGTTCGGTTTTCTCAAACAGGTTGGTGACTACACCAGAGATGCCGTGGACGCCGCGCGCAATCTCACGCAGGGTCTGGCTGTCACCTTCGACCACATGAAGCGCCGTCCTGTGACGGTGCAGTACCCCTACGAAAAGCTGATCCCTTCTGAGAGGTACCGGGGACGGATCCATTACGAGTTCGACAAATGCATTGCCTGCGAAGTTTGCGTGCGTGTCTGCCCGATCAATCTTCCCGTGGTGGATTGGGTGATGAACAAAGCCACCAAAAAGAAAGAGCTGCGGAATTACTCGATTGATTTCGGGGTCTGCATCTTCTGCGGAAACTGCGTTGAGTATTGCCCCACCAATTGCCTCTCGATGACGGAGGAGTATGAGTTGGCGGCATTTGACCGTCACAGCCTCAATTACGACAACGTCGCCCTTGGGCGTCTCCCTACCAGCGTGACCACAGACCCATCAGTTCTGCCGTTGCGCGAACTTGCTTACCTTCCTGCTGGAGAGCTGGATCCCCATGTTGTCGATCCCGATCGTCCTCGTGCCGGTCAGCGACCCGAACAGGTGTTGGCGGCCATGAAGTCAGCCGCAGCTGTGTCAACAGTGGATGCGGGAGAATCGACCACAGTGACCACTGATCCTAAGGAGAGTGCCGAATGACGATCGCAGCATCAACGCAGCTGATCTGCTTTCTGGTGCTCAGCTCTGTGGTTGTGCTGGGAGCCCTCGGAGTGGTTTTGCTCAGCAATATTGTCTATTCCGCCTTCCTGCTTGGTGGCGTGTTCCTAGCGGTGGCTGGTTTGTATTTGCTGCTCAATGCCAGTTTCGTGGCTGCAGCCCAGGTGCTGGTTTACGTCGGTGCTGTGAACGTGCTGATCCTGTTCGCGATCATGCTCGTCAACAAAAAGGAAGACCTTGCTCCGATTCCAGGGTTGACCTTGCGCCGCCTGCTTTCAGGTGGGGTCTGCGCCGGCCTTTTCGCCTTGTTAACAAGAGTTGTTCTCACGACCCCGTGGGCTGAAGGGCCTGAGCCGATCGGAGAAGACGCCACGGTTCGAATCGGTGAGCATCTCTTTACCGATTATTTGCTTCCTTTTGAGTTGGCCTCAGTCCTGCTGCTTATGGCGATGATCGGAGCCATTGTTCTGGCTCGACGAGATGTTCAGGCCGTTGATCCAGGAACTGGCGAAATTGCCGATCAAGGCCTGATTGAAAAGGCCCGGACTCCTCTCCTGGTTGATCAACCACCTTCCTAACCTCACCTGCTTCTTCTCATGCTCTCCGAGCTGCTGTCCGGTTCCGTTCCTCTCGAGGCTTATCTGCTAATCGCTGCAGTTCTTTTTTGCACTGGCGTCTGGGGGCTGATCAACAGTCGTAATGCTGTGAGGGTGCTGATGAGTATTGAGCTGATGCTCAATGGTGTGAACATCAATTTGATGGCGTTCTCGTCCTATGTCGATGGCCAGTTGATCCGTGGTCAGATCTTTTCAGTGTTTGTGATCACCGTGGCTGCTGCAGAAGCGGCAGTTGGTCTGGCCATTCTTTTGTCGCTCTATCGCAATCGCGTCACAGTGGACATGGAACGCTTCAATCTTCTGCGCTGGTAGGGCCGGCGCCCTCATCATGCTGCTGCAACGGGTCTGGTTGATCTACAGAGCTGAAAGCCCTCTGGCTCTTAAAGAGGCCAAGGCCTGCGCCAAGACGCTGGAGTCACTTGGCGTGACTGTTTCCGTGGCGATGAGCGGTCTCAGTGCCGATCCCTTTCCAGGTCTTCTCGCGTCGGAACCGGAACTTCCTGATCTAGCGGTGGTGCTTGGAGGCGATGGCACAGTTCTCGGCGCTGCAAGGCATCTGGCTGTATATGACGTGCCAATTCTCTGTTTCAACGTTGGCGGTCATCTCGGCTTCCTCACCCATGAACCAGGGCTGATTCGGCGCGATGGTTTGTGGCGACGCCTGCAGGATGATCATTTCGCGATGGAACGCCGCATGATGCTGGAGGCTGTCGTGAATCGCGCGGATGACCTCCACTGTTCTGTGTCTGGAGAAGGAGGCCAGACCGAGGATGACACTGAGCGTCACTGGGCTCTGAATGATCTGTATCTGCGTCCCTGTCAGGAAGATCTTGCGCCCACCTGCACCCTGGAACTGGAGATTGATGGGGAAGTGGTCGATCAAGTGCGGGGTGATGGTCTGATCCTGGCGACACCAACCGGTTCAACCGGCTATGCCATGGCAGCAGGAGGACCCATTCTTCACCCAGGAATTGACGCCATCATCGTGAGCCCCATCTGTCCGATGAGTCTGTCCAGTCGTCCGGTGGTGCTTCCACCGAGGTCGAGATTGGTGATCTGGCCCCTTGGAGACGGCTATCGACCGGTGAAGCTTTGGAAAGATGGCGCCAGTGGGCCGGTGCTCTGCCCTGGTGAATGCTGCGTGATTCAAAGGGCTCCTCACCATGCGCTGATGGTTCAGCTAGAGCAGTCGCCTTCCTACTACCGAACTCTTTCACGCAAGTTGCACTGGGCTGGGAGCCTGGTGGACACCATTCCCTCGCCCAACTGACAGCTCAGAGATGCCCCTTGAGATCGAACGCCGTTTCTTGGTGACAGGATCTGGCTGGCGTGCCCATGCTGGGGAGCCACAGCACCTCAGGCAGGGTTATCTGGCTTCGAGTGAGCAAGGTTTCACAGTGCGGGTGCGGCTTCGGGCGGACGGGGAAGCCTGGCTCACTATGAAGGCACCGGCGGAGGGAATCGCCCGTCATGAGTTCGAATACGAACTGCCGTCTGCCGATTCCGAAGCCCTCTGGACTCTTGCACCCAATCGACTCATCAAAACCCGTTTTGTCTTGTCGCTTCCTGGCGGCGAGTGGGTGGTTGATTGCTTTGAAGGAGCTAATGCACCGCTTGTGTTGGCTGAGGTAGAGCTCAGTGATGCTTCAGATGCCTTTGATCTTCCTGCGTGGTGTGGTCAGGAGGTCACAGGCGAAAGCCTCTGGAGCAATGCAGCACTGGCTCATCAGCCGATTTCAAGCTGGTCTCTGGAGGTGAGAGCGCGGCATGGCCTGGTGCGGAATTGAGACAATCGCCTACCCCCCTTGCAGGAGTCTTTTGTTTTCCTTTAGATTTGGGTTGGGAATCGGGAAGTGACTGGTGCACGGCCTCTACGACCATGACGGAATTCTGCGGTTCATTGGATTGGATCGGGAGGCCTGTGTCGCGTATGCCGAGCTGTTCGACCTTTCGCTGGCTAGGTGCTCCCTGATGGATCTGCCTGTGCCTCTGCCGCTGGCGGTCAGGACGCGTCAACGGATGATTCCGGGAGCAGGCAACAGTTGAAGCCATCGCGGCAGATTTTTCCGTGATCCATTGCCCAGTTGAGCAGAGCAACTCTGTTCTTCGACCCAGTCTTGGTGAACACGTTGCTCACGTGATTGTCGACTGTCCGTTTGCTGATGGTGAGCCGCTCTGCAATTTCCTGGTTGGTCAATCCCTCTGCCACCAGTTCGATGATTTCAACCTCCCGTGTCGAGAGTGAGATGTTCGAGGACCCATGTCCATCGCCATTCACCATGCTGGACACCGACGATTCTTCCTTACCCATCCTAGGCATTCATTCCTGAACGGCGATCTTCCATAGTGGCCAACAGAAGCATTTGAAGGGTTTGGGTTCAGCGCTGCAGCGCAGTCTTGAGGCTGGTGTCGTCACAGTCACAGCTGAGGTGATGCCGCCCCGGGGGGGAGATCCCAGTCATACCCTTGCTATGGCCAATCTCCTGCGGGACTGGGTTCAGGCCATCAATGTCACTGACGGCAGCCGCGCTGTGATGCGCATGAGCAGTCTGGCGGTGTGCCGCTTGCTTTTGGACGCCGGTCTTGAGCCTGTGCTGCAGATGGCTGGACGTGATCGCAATCGCATTGGGATTCAGGCAGATCTGCTTGGTGCCCATGCACTCGGTATCCGTAATTTGCTCTGTCTCACTGGGGATTCAGTGAAGGCCGGTGATCAACCTTCCGTTCGCCCGGTGCATGAATTGGAGTCGGTGCGGCTGCTGCAACAAGTGAGCGCTTTCAATCGGGGTGAGGACCCTGTTAAGGAGTGCCTGCCCGATGGCCCCACCTCTTTGTTTGCAGGAGCTGCCGCTGATCCTCACTGTGCCAGCTGGTCGGGGCTCAAGCGCAGGCTTGAGCGTAAACGCGAAGCAGGTGCTCGTTTCGTTCAGACCCAGATGGTGATGGATCCGCAGGTACTGGAGCGTTTTTGCCGAGACATGGCTGCTCCGATGGAGCTGCCTGTTCTGGCAGGGGTGTTTCTGCTCAAGTCGGCTAGGAATGCCAGCTTTATTAATCAGAAGGTTCCTGGAGCCAACATCCCAGACAGCCTGATCGCGCGATTGGATGCCTCCTCAGACCCTGTGGCCGAAGGCATCGCCATCGCGGCTGAGCAGGTCAGGCAATTTGCCGGGATTGCTCAGGGCGTTCACGTGATGGCCGTGAGAGCGGAAGAGCGGATTCCTGAGGTGCTTGAGCGAGCTGGGCTCAGCTCGCAGCAGTCGTGAGATCAGTGCCAAGCAGTTCGGCCATCGCTTTCTGCTGAGGGGAGGGCTCAACCAGATCTTGGCGCCTCGCATCGGTGATCAACCAGTCGAGAGCAGCTTCCTGAAGATCAAAATGGTCGCCATTTTTGCCGACGCAGTAACGGCCGAACACCAACTTCTCGACGAGCTGGACGCCTGCACCGATGCGTGAGTAGTCGAAGATGATCGAATTGTCGATTGTTGCACCTTCGCAGATGTGGCAGCTGGGTCCGATCATCGTCGGTCCAATGAGCGTTGCTCCGTCCTCGATCTTGGTCATGCCACCGACATAGATCGGGCCCTGTACGTTGATCTGGTCCCAGTTAGCCGCCACATTCAGGCCGGTGTAGACACCAGGACGGACTTCTTTGCCAGGAATGCCTACTTGGCGAACATCACCCTGAAGCACACTTCGGATCGCACGCCAGTAATCGGGAACCTTGCCAATGTCGACCCATTCGAACTCCATGGGTAGGGCATAAAAAGGTGCACCGATCTCAACAAGCCTGGGAAAGAGATCCGAGCCGATGTCGAAGGATTCACCCGAGGGGATGTGTTCGAAAATCTCTGGTTCGAAGAGATAGATGCCTGTGTTGATGGTGTCGCTCAGGGCTTCGTCCACCTTCGGCTTTTCCTGGAAGGCCTGAATGCGTCCCTCCGCATCACTCACGACGACGCCATAGCTGCTCACTTGTTCCTTCGGCACACTCTTGGTGATCAGGCTGGCGAGAGCACCCTTCTCCCGGTGTCGTCTCACCGCTTCGGTGAGATCAAGGTCGATGAGTGCATCGCCACACAACACCACAAAGGTGTCGTCGAAGAACGTTTGGAAATCCTGGATTTTTTTCAGCCCGCCAGCTGAGCCCAGAGCGTCACCGATCAGTTCCCCATCTTCGATTCGGCCTTCGAAGCTATAGGCGATTTCCACGCCAAATCGCTGGCCGTCTCGAAAGTAGTTCTCGATCTCCTCGGCCAGATGGGACACATTGACCATCACCTCGGCGAAACCATGCTCCTTGAGCAGTTCCAGTAGGAATTCCATCACTGGCTTCTGCAGGATCGGAATCATCGGTTTAGGGATCACATGCGTGATCGGCTGAACCCTTGTTCCCTTGCCCGCGGCCAGGATCATCGCCTTCATCGGCGTTACAGGCTTAGTACGGATAAGCCAACATAAGGGTGTGGTTAAGCGGCCACGGCCCCCTCGGCCGGCATGACAGCTGGCACGTCCAGGCTGGTCAGAGGCATCTGGGCCATCGTTCCTGGTGCAAGCAGGCGTTTGAGTCGGATCGGACCGTGCAGTGAGTCCATCTGCTCCAGTTCCACCTGGCCTTGTGAAGACAGAAATAGAAGTGCCCAGAACACGCCCACGCGGTCTTTATCCAGGTCGTCATCGGCAATGTCGTTCCACTGAGTGACTAGGTGTTCGAAATTGACCCATTGCAGAGCTGCTTCCCAGCTGTTCAGGAAGACACCCATGGCTGCAGTGGTTTCAGGCAGTTTCTCTCTGTGAGCGAGGGCCGCCACCTGAGCAATCGCTTCCTTATTGGAGTAGCGCTTCTGACGCTGACGCCGGCGCATTTCCAGTTCGTCTGATTCGAGCTGTTCCGCGATCGATTCCAGTTGTTCGATCAGTTCCCCAAGCGTGACCGGACGACGGAGTGGTGGTGGTGCCACCGGTCGGCGTTGCAGGTGCCGCTCGGGGTGACGAGGAATGTCGAAACTTGGATCTAGCCAGCCCTGGTCAGCGAAATCCGCGTCAAACATCTCCTCCACGTCTGGTTGTGGCGGGAACGTGCTGGCTTCAAGAACTTCTGCCTTCAGGCCCACCAGCACCGACGCTGCCAGGAAGGCTTCACTGCTATCGGCCAGGTCACGTTCATAGCTTCCACCACGTCGCTTTAGGGCTTCCTCAACCTGGCGAGGAACTTCGATTCGCTGTTTGAGCTGATCCAGAAAGCCATCGACCACAGCGATGACATCCACATCCCATGGATCGAGATCACCCTGCTGAGCAGCATCCTGAAGTAAGCGAATGGCGAGCCTGGCGCCGGCATCAGCTCTCTGACTCAGCCCGGCATCCATCTCAGCCCGTGGCCATCTTCAGGAAAAATACCGGTGATGGATTGATCGGGCCAGCCCCTCGGGGCCCCAGCTCCCAAGTTTCCCGGCCGCGCCAAGGATCAGGAACCGTTGTGAGAAATCAGCTGCGGCGCCTTCAGCATGGCTGGAGCCAGACTGCCACTGCGTATCAGAGGTGCAGTCGGTCGGCTGATCACCTCCATGGCTGCAACATCTCGGTCAACCAGCGCTTCGATCGCAGTGCGGTAGCTGTCAGTCATCAAGCGTGGGTAAAGACCGATCCCAATGATCGGCACGAGCAGGCTGCCGATGATGTAGATCTCGCGCGGCTCCGCATCCACCAGGTTCGTGTTGGTGGTGAGCTGAGCGTTTTCTTTGCCGAAGAAAATTTCCCTCAACATCGAGAGCAGATAGATCGGGGTCAGGATCACACCGATTGCGGCTAGTCCGTCGATCACGATCCGGAAGCTGAGCGTGTACGCCTCGTCGGTGGCGAAGCCGGTGAACACCATCAATTCACTCACAAACCCGCTCATGCCAGGCAGTGCGAGCGATGCCAGGCAGCAGACAGTCCACAGAGCAAACATGACCCGCATCTTCTGGCCCACGCCACCCATCTCATCGAGTTGCAGGGTATGGGTGCGGTCATAGGTGGCACCCACAAGGAAAAACAGGCTGGCCCCAATCAGGCCATGACTGATCATTTGCAACATTGCGCCACTCGTTCCCAGAGCGCTGAAACTGCCGATGCCAATCAGCACAAAACCCATGTGGCTGATGGAGCTATAGGCAATTTTTCGTTTGAGGTTGCGCTGAGCAAAGGAGGTGAGTGCTGCGTAAATGATGTTGACCACACCCAGCACCACCAGCAGCGGTGCGAACTGGGCATGGGCTTCAGGCAGCATTTCGGCGTTGAAGCGCATCAGCGCATAGCCGCCCATTTTCAGCAGGATGCCCGCCAGCAGCATGTGAACTGGAGCTGTTGCTTCGCCGTGAGCATCCGGGAGCCAGGTGTGCAGCGGCACGATCGGTAATTTGACCCCGAAGGCGATCAGAAGACCGGCGTAACAGAGCAGCTGAAACCCTGTGCTGAATCCTTTTTGGGCCAGCACGGTGTATTCGAAGTTGGGAGTGCCACCTCCCATAAAGCCCATGGCCAGAGCCGCGAGCAGAATGAACAACGAACTTCCTGCTGTGTAGAGGATGAATTTCGTGGCGGCGTACTGACGCCTCTTGCCGCCCCAGATGGCAAGTAATAGATAGACGGGCAGTAGTTCTAGCTCCCAGGCAAGGAAAAACAACAGCATGTCCTGCACAGCGAAGACAGCGATCTGGCCACCATCCATGGCCAGAATTAAAAAGAAGAACAGCTTGGGTTTGAAAGTGACTGGCCAGGCGGCTAGGACTGCCAGAGCAGTGATGAAGCTGGTGAGCAGGATGAGAGGCATGGACAATCCGTCTGCCCCAACGGCCCAAGTGAGTCCCAGATTGGGCAGCCAGCTGACCCGTTCGGAGAGCTGCAGGCCACTGAAGCTGGGGTCATAACCGCTCAGATAGGCACCCACAGTGATCAGAAAGGTGATCAGAGCGATGCCCAAAGCGAACCAGCGGACCTGTCGCCCTTCTCCCTGATCAGGGATGAACGGGACGATTAACGCGCCCACGATCGGGAACAGGATGGAAAGACTCAGCCAAGGAAACTGAGCTGGAATGATTCCTGCTGCGATATCCGCTGCAGGGTCAAAGGGAGCACTGACTGCAAACTCCAGCAACGAAAAGGCCTTTCACCACTATTCGGAGTGTAGAAATCCTGGCTGCACTGGCACTGAGTCGATAGGCGTTGACACACATAACCCGTATTGATGTGCTGATCTGCTGATCAGCTCTCTGCAGAACTCTGAACATCAGCAAAAAGTTGACCCTTGCTTCCATTACAACTTGTGGGGGTGATGACATGTTCGCTGCCTTCATCTTCAATGTCGGTGATGGTCATCCAGATCCTCTTTAAGGATTCAGTGGGATAGGTTCGTTGTTCTCAGAAGCAAAAAACCCTTCGTTCCAGCCATAAAATAGCTCCCTCATTGAGGAGGCTTGAAGTAGTCGAACAATCAATCGAGAGCTGCAGATTTCAGATCAGAAACACCAAAACAGGCTTCAGTTTTTGCGGTAGCCAAAGGATCCAAAAGGCCCACGACAGCATGAGTAACCAACAATTGTTTGAACAGTTTTACGGGGAAAGCTCCTCATACAGAACCGGCATCTCGAGCGCCATCAAAAAGTTGAGGCTTGTTCAAGCTGAAGACTTCAATTGATTGGGCCACCAAGTACACCAAAGAGCACTACCAGTCCGATGACACCGCCAAACACGATGAGGGCATAGAACTGTGCACGGCCAGTTTCAAAGTATTTGAGACCTTCACCACTGCCTAGTGTGAGCAGACCGGTGAGGTTCACGACCCCGTCAACCACCTTGGCGTCGACTTCCAGCACCTCTCGTGCAATCTTGCGGCTGCCGCGAACGAATAGCTTGTCGTTGATGTCATCCAGGTACCACTTGTTGGCCAGAAAGGCATTGATGGCTGGGAAACGAGCTGCCACCAGCTCACCCAGGTCGATTCGACGTAGGGCATAGGCGAGCACAGCCACGCTGATGCCGATCAAGGAGATAGCAACGGAGGCTCCTGCGAGAGGTAGGAATTCTCCCCAGCTGAAGTGCTCCGCCATCTCAAGGGCTTCTTCGGGGTCGAGCAGTCCGGCAAAGCGGCTGTTCCAGGGAGTTCCGAGCAGACCGATCAAGGCGGATGGGACTGCGAGGACCACCAGTGGAAGGGTCATCGGCCAAGGGGATTCATGCAGGCTGCCGGCATGGTGGGCATGGTCCTCATCTACAGCCTTGCCTGCGGCAGTCATCAGCTGAGCCTGCATGGCCTCATCGTTGCCGCGAAAGTCTCCTTCGAAGGTGAGGAAGTAGAGCCGGAACATGTAAAACGCGGTCATGCCGGCGGTGAGAAAGCCCACCACCCAGAGGATGGGGAATGTGCCAAAGGCCTGGCCAAGAATTTCGTCTTTGCTCCAGAAACCAGCCAGCGGAGGGATGCCACTGATGGCAATGCAGCCGATCAGAAAAGTAATGGCTGTGATTGGCATCTTTTTGCGCAGACCGCCCATCAGTCGCATGTCCTGGGCGAGCACAGGTTCATGGCCCACCACATCCTCCATGGCGTGAATCACTGATCCCGACCCCAGGAAGAGCATCGCTTTGAAGAAGGCATGGGTCACCAGGTGGAACATGCCGGCCACGGGGGCTCCACAGCCCATGGCCAGCATCATGTAACCCAGTTGGGAGACGGTGCTGTATGCCAGTCCCTTTTTGAGGTCCATCTGGGTGAGGGCGATCGAGGCCCCCAGAAAGCAGGTGATCGTGCCAGTGACGGCGATGAACACTCCCACGCTCGGGAACTGGCTGTAAAGCGGTTCGAGACGTGCCACCAAGAACACGCCGGCAGCCACCATCGTGGCTGCATGGATGAGTGCTGAGATCGGTGTTGGCCCTTCCATCGCATCCGGAAGCCAGACGTGAAGGGGGAACTGGGCCGATTTCGCCATCGGACCCATGAACACAAACAGACAGAGAAGGAGAGCAGCCCAGCCAGGCACGATGCCGCTGGATACCCCCGCTGAAAGCCCATCGGCGATTCCCTGGAAGTCGAAACTGCCTGTGGCCCAGAACAGACCGAGGATGCCGAGCAAGAGGCCAAAGTCACCAACCCTGTTGACGACAAAAGCCTTCTGAGCGGCATGTGCTGCGCCGTCTCGGTCGTACCAGAAGCCCACCAGCAGATAGGACGACATGCCGACCAACTCCCAGAACACATAGATCTCGAGTAGGTTGGGGCTCACCACCAGTCCAAGCATCGAACTGCTAAAGATGGCTAGGTAGGTGAAAAAGCGCACGTAGCTCTTGTCATGCGCCATGTAGCCGTGTGAGTAGATCATCACCAGCAAGGCCACTGTGGTGACAAGCGCCAGCATCACAGCCGCTAGAGGGTCGACCACATAGCCCATCGGCAGGACGAAATCTCCTGCGCTTGCCCAAACGAACAGGTGCTCAACCGGTGGTGCGCCTCCCAGTTGCTCCAAGAGCACCGCATAACTGATCACTGCGGCAGCACCGATGCAGCTGATCAGCAGCAGGGCCACCGGTTTTCGCAATCGGTTGATGGTGCGGTTGAAGCTGATCAGACCCAGACCAGTGATCAGGGCCCCAAACAAGGGCAGCACTGGAATCAACCAGGCGGAGTCGGCAGCCGAGGGCATCCAGACAAAACAGCTTGTAGCGAGTGTAGGCAGCTCAGTTCAACAATTCTCCGAGACGCGAGTGCAGAAAGGCCATGCCCCCTCTAGGGATGTAGCGGTGCGCCCACCAGAACACCCCCACGGCGATGGCGATGCCCAGCTGGGCCGGCCGGACAAGTTCGCTCAACACCAGCTGTTGGCGCCCATCGATCACGGCGGCGAAAGGCATGACAGATGTTTCGGCTTGAAGCCTGTCGAAAGCTTCCCCGAAGCGGGCTTTCAGCCGTCGGTCGCCATGCCAGACGGCAAATAGATGATGCGCAATCAGACCTGCACAGGTGACCAGCATGAAGCTGCTGCCAATCCAGAGTGCATGGCTCATGCACCAGAGAATCTGACCGACAGCCTGAGGATGTCGGCTGATCCGAATAATGCCGGTGGCATAGAGGCGGACCTGAGGCTTGAGCACCGCCGGGATTTCCAGCAAGTTGTAAGTGGCTGGATAGAGGAATAGAAAACTGATCGCCGTTACGACCCAGATCGAAGGCACCATCCCCGGCACACCCTGGAGATTCCAGATCCGGATGCCGTCATAGCGGTGAGCCAGGAAGTAGGCGATCACCACCACGGCTGAGGGAATGCTCAGGGCTGCAAAGATCAGCCGCCAGGCTCGCGCCCCGATCTTGGCCTCAGCCCGGGTTCGCAAAGCTGCGCCACCGCTGTGGATCACTGCGAAGACAACGAGCAGTCCCAGCATCACCAGGCTGCTGTGATGGATGCCAGCTGTTGCGTCAGCCAACGAGATGCTGCGGGAGCCGTGATTCTGGCGTTCGGCAGGGGAGAGGACCCCTACAGTTTTTGGGCTTCCGCTCTTCGCCGGGCAGCTTTTCATGGCCGATCTGCCCTTCACCCTGGATCAGCTGCGCATCCTGCGGGCCATCGTCAGTGAGGGCAGTTTCAAAAAGGCGGCTGACAGCCTTTACGTCACTCAGCCGGCGGTGAGCCTGCAGATTCAGAACCTGGAGAAGCAGCTGGAGGTGGCCCTGTTCGATCGTGGCGGTCGCAAGGCTCAGCTCACGGAAGCGGGCCACCTTTTGCTCAGCTACTGCGATCGAATTCTCAGCCAGTGCCATGAGGCCTGCAGGGCACTGGATGATCTTCACGACCTCAAGGGTGGGTCTCTGCTGGTCGGTGCCAGCCAGACCACCGGGACTTATCTCATGCCTCGCATGATCGGTTTGTTTCGCCAGAAATTCCCAGATGTGGCCGTGCAGTTGCATGTGCACAGCACCCGCCGCACCGGTTGGAGTGTCGCTAATGGGCAAATCGATCTAGCGATCATCGGAGGGGAACTGCCAGCTGAATTAACTGAATTGCTGCAGGTTGTCCCCTATGCCAGTGACGAGCTGGCTCTGGTGCTGCCTGTGAAGCACCCCCTCGCGCGTCTGGTGGAGCTCAGCAAGGATGACCTCTACCGGCTCGGATTTGTGAGCTTGGATGCGCAGTCGACCACTCGCAAGATGGTTGATCAGTTGCTGGGCCGCTCCGGATTGGATGTGCAGCGGCTTCGCATTGAAATGGAACTGAATTCATTCGAAGCGATCAAGAATGCTGTTCAGGCAGGCCTGGGCGCTGCTTTTCTACCAGTGGTCTCGATCGATCGGGAGCTTACCGCCGGAACGTTGTTGCGCCCAAGCGTCGTGGACCTACAGGTGCGTCGTCAGCTCAAGTTGATCACCAACCCATCCCGTTACTGCTCAAGGGCAGCCGAAGCATTTCGTAGAGATGTGCTTCCGGTCTTTGCTAGTGCTGACAGCCCATTGCGCCAAGGGAGGAGCGGCGCCCTACCTCTTGAGATCAGCTCCGAACAAGCTGGGCAGAGCGATCAGAACTGATCAGCTTCCGGAGTGATTCCTACGGTGTCATCCGCCACGCCTCGGGTCAGGAACTTGTTCTGTGTGATGTCGGTCTGATAGACGCAGCGCACTACAGGCTTGTCCCGCACTGAACCGATGTAGGCGAAGGTATTCATGCGCTGTTTGCATTCACGCTCCTGAGCCGAAGTGATGGCCCCTTCCTTGCGCAGTACCGCCCAGTTCTCTCTGCGGATCACGCATCCAGGCTGCAGGGTCGGCTGGGTCACGAAACTGCTGGAAGGATTCAGCGTCGTGTACATCTCGATATCCATCACAAAGGCGCTGGCACCCCACTGTCTGCAGAACTCCGGGTCTGGAACCGCCATGTCGAGCTGTTGGGAGCTGGCGATGTTGCCCTGGTCGCCCTGAGTTGTGCTGGTAACGGCACTACCGATTCCGATCCCCACAATCAAAACTCCAGCCAGAACCGCAATGGTTGCTGTGTTCAAGCTCATGCCGTTGCCACCATTCTTTGGCGGTGGTGGTCCTCCGTAGCCTCGGCCGTCTCGACGGTCATCCCTGCGAGGCTCATCACGGCGACGTTCACCGTTTCTTCGGTCGTAGCCGGAGCCGGAACGGTCGTAGGGGGAACGACTCACAGCAGTTCAGGGGTTCTGGGAAGACCCATCGAATAGTTGAGGACGCGGCAGTCAGGGTTGTAACTCAACTTTCCGGCCTGCAGCAGCTCGCGGATGCATCCTTCCAATTCCGTGCCGATGCGACGCAGGTTGTAGTCATTCAGGGCTTGGCCATCATGGCTTTTGACCAGTTCGCGGAAGCGCTGCTGGACAGTTTCGATGGTGTTGTCTGACCAGACGAATTCGTTATCGGGATCCAAGTCGAGGGTGAGCTGACTCGGGTCGGCGACCAGATCACCATTCTCGACCCGTGCCGTGAACAGGCGCACGTGACGGGTGGTGCTCTTCAGCAGGGTCTCAGCCATGAATCAAGCGGAGCGATGCGGGCATCGCACGGGCGTATTGCAAATGACTTTAGGAAGCGGAGAGGAGACCTCTCCTTTTAAGGTTGTTTTCAACTTGTGTTCAGAAGCATGCGTGTCGCCATTGCGGGGGCCGGTCTGGCAGGTCTTTCCTGCGCCAAGTATCTGTCCGATGCTGGTCATACGCCTGTCGTGGTCGAGGCTCGCGACGTTCTTGGTGGCAAGGTCGCTGCCTGGAAGGACGAGGACGGTGATTGGTATGAGACCGGCCTTCACATCTTCTTCGGGGCCTATCCGAACATGCTTCAGATGTTCAAGGAGCTGAACATCGAAGACCGGCTGCAGTGGAAGAGCCATTCGATGATCTTCAACCAGCCGGAGGAACCAGGTAATTACAGCCGCTTTGATTTTCCTGATCTGCCAGCCCCAGTGAATGGCGTGGCCGCGATCCTCGGGAACAACGACATGTTGAGTTGGCCTGAGAAAATCAGCTTTGGACTGGGTCTTGTACCCGCGATGCTTCGCGGTCAGGGTTATGTCGAAGAGTGCGATAAGTATTCCTGGACTGAGTGGCTGCGGGTCCACAACATTCCCGAACGGGTGAATGATGAAGTGTTTATTGCCATGAGCAAGGCGCTGAATTTCATCGACCCAGATGAGATCTCCGCCACGGTTGTGCTCACGGCGCTCAATCGCTTCCTGCAGGAGAAGAGCGGCTCCAAGATGGCTTTCCTCGATGGGGCACCGCCCGAGCGCCTTTGCCAGCCGATGGTGGAGCACATCGAAGCGCTTGGCGGTGAAGTTCATCTCGATTGCCCGCTGCGTGAAATCAAGCTCAATGACGATGGTTCTGTCGCTGCCTTCCACATCGGTGGCATCAAGGGCAAGGAGAGCTTCGACCTCACCGCTGACGCTTACGTGAGTGCTCTACCGGTGGACCCCTTCAAGTTGCTGCTGCCGCTGCCCTGGAAGCAGATGGACGTCTTTAAGAAGCTCGATGGCCTTCGTGGAGTGCCTGTGATCAACCTGCATCTCTGGTTCGATCGCAAGCTCACCGATATTGATCACCTGTTGTTCAGCCGCTCGCCGCTGCTCAGCGTCTATGCCGACATGAGCATCACCTGCAAAGAGTACGAAGACCCTGATAAGTCGATGTTGGAGCTCGTGTTCGCACCTGCCAAAGACTGGATCGGACGCTCGGACGAGGAGATCATCGAGGCCACGATGGGCGAACTCCATAAGCTGTTCCCCAGCCACTTTGGTGGTGAAAACCCCGCTACTCTGCGCAAATACAAGGTGGTGAAGACACCCCTGTCGGTGTACAAGACCACGCCAGGTTGCCAGCAGCTCCGACCGGATCAGACCACGCCAGTCAGAAACTTTTTCCTGGCAGGTGATTACACCATGCAGCGCTATCTCGCATCCATGGAAGGTGCGGTTCTGAGCGGCAAGCTTTGTGCAGGGGCAGTGGACCGCAAGAGCGATCAGCTGGCATCATCGTCCCCTGTCAGCGAGCCGGTCTCGGCCTGAGTCATGCCTCTCGCAGCTCCGGACCTCGACGCAGCCTTCGAGGCCTGTCGTCGGGAGACCGCCGAGTGGGCCAAAACGTTCTATCTCGGAACGCTGCTGCTCCCCTTTGAGAAGCGTCGGGCAATCTGGGCGATCTATGTCTGGTGCAGGCGAACAGATGAGTTGATGGACAGTCCAGAGGCTCAGGCTCGTCCTGTCGAAGAGCTGGCCGATCGTCTGAATCGCTGGGAGTTGAAAACCCGAGATCTGTTCAAGGGACATGTCAACGATGAGCTCGATGCGGTGATGGTCGACACGCTCGAGAGGTTCCCTCAGAGCATTCAGCCTTATCTCGACATGATCGAGGGCCAGCGCATGGACCTCACCTGGACTCGCTACCCCCGTTTCGATGATCTCAGGTTGTACTGCTACAGGGTTGCGGGAACAGTTGGCCTCATGACTCAGGGGGTCATGGGTTTGGATCAGGCCTACAGCTCTGCGCCTTGGAGTGATCGGCCAGACACTTCAGATGCTGCCGTTGCCTTGGGAATCGCCAATCAGCTCACCAATATTCTCCGGGATGTCGGAGAAGATCGCGGTCGTGGTCGGATCTATCTGCCGTTGGAAGATCTCGAGCACTTTGGATATTCCGAAGATGACCTGATGGCAGGTCGCATGAATCAAGCCTGGAAGGATCTCATGGCGTTTCAGCTGCGGCGCGCACGTGAGTGGTTTGATCGCTCCGAGGCTGGAGTGCGTTGGTTGTCCCGTGATGCCCGATGGCCGGTCTGGACATCTCTGCGCCTTTACAGAAGCATTCTTAATGTCATTGAGCGCCACGATTACGACGTCTTCAACAAGCGTGCCTATGTGGGAAAGCTCAACAAGCTGCTTGATCTGCCTCGATCCTTTGTTCTGGCCCAGTCTCGCTAGATCGTGAGGGGCCCAAAAAAACCGGTCATCGTCAGATGACCGGCCGGGAAAGTTGAAGACGCTTCAAACAGCTGTTTTCTGATCGGCAAGCAAGTCCTTGAGCTTGGACAGCTCACCAGCCCAACGAGGATCGGGGGCTTCTTCAGCTTTTGCATCGCTGTGAACAACCTTGTTCACAGCTTTGCGCGCTGAGCCCGGTGCGTGTCCGCCGGCCTGTCCGCGTCGGCCACCGCCGCCGCCGGCATTGCTGTCTCGCCGCTCCGAGCGCTCGACACGGAGTGCATTTCCTCCGAACTCCTTGCCATTGAACTGCTCAATCACGGCATCAGCGACTTTTTCGTCATCGACATTGGCGAATCCGAATCCGCGGCAGGCGCCGGTTTCGCGGTCGAGAACGGCTTTGAAGCGAACTCCCTCCCCAACGCTGGTGAGCTGAGCCTCAAGCTCTTTGCTCTCAAAATTCTGCGGCAAGTTGCCGATGTAAAGACGCACGCTCATGAAACGGGGAAGGGAAACGGAAGACTGCGTGTCAGGCCGATCGTTGTCGTCACTGCAAGGGCAGTTAATCACAGGACCCATCCGGGTCTGTTTGAACTGCTTGGTGGGACAACCAGGATCGGGCTGCGTTCAGCGCCTGCTCTCGTGTTGAAATTCGACCATACGCACGCTCAAGGTTCAAGTGTCGAAGGAGAGCGCCCAAGGTGGGCCCTGGCGAGATTTGGAGGGCTTCCTGAAGGCTTGTCCCATTCAGTGCAGGCCTTGGATGGAAGAGCGTGTCTTGGAGGTCTCTCCAACGCTCCAGCCATTGCTTTTGCAGCGCTGCAGGCCAAGTCAAGATGAGCGCAGGCAGATCCTGTTCCAGATCCAAGTGAAGCTGCAGTCGTTCTGACTCAGTCAATCCCTCGGGGCAAGCATGTCCCTGGATCGATGTTGAACGCTTGATCCAGTAACGCAGCCGTTCACAACGTTGCAATTGTCTGCGACTGAAGCGAAGTTTTTTCAGTCCGGCATCCGGCAGCAGTTGGGTGAGTCTTGCGAGTGGGAGAGCTTGCTTGCGTTCCTTGTCTGTCAGCAGTTCGCTTGCTTGCGCAGTCCTGATAGATCGTTCCTTTCCAGCTGCCGCGTCGTCTTGCTTTGTCCAGGGCTTGAGCAGCTCCAGTTCCAGGATGGTTGCAATGGCGCGGTCTGCGGCAGGTGCGGCGACGAGCCGCAACAGTTCAGCCTGGATCCGTTCGGGCGCGGCATCGGGAAGCAGGGAACGGTTGCGGTGCAGCATCTCCAAGGTTGGATCATCCAGGTGCATGTCCAGCTCCGCGATCAGGCGGAGGCCTCGTAACAAGCGAAGGGGATCCTCCTGAAGGTTGGCTTCCCGGACTGCAACGACCCTGGCGTCCTGCAGATCCTCAAGACCACCTGTGGGATCCAGCAGCCTTGGAGATCCGTCGAAGCTCAGGGCAATGGCATTCAGCCGGAAATCACGACGGTTCAGATCGTCTTCCAGCGTCTCCCCTTCCTGTCGGGCTAGATCGATCGTCCAGCCCCCTAGCACCAGGCGGGCCATGTCCCGTTGTTCATCGAGCACAACGCAGGCACCTCCAAGCCTCTGCGCGAGCTGTCGGGTGCTCTTGAGTGCGTTGTTCGGCACCACCACGTCCAGGTCAGGGGCATCAGAAAGCCTGTCCAGGAGGGCATCACGAACGGCTCCTCCCACCAGAACTGATCCTGTGGGGAGATCTATAGGGCGCACAGGCCAGCATTCCGGTTTCAAACGCTGCCAGATGATTTCAGCCAGCCTGCCCCGATCTCCCGTCAGAATGGGTGTCGAACCGGAGCGGGGGGGCATGTGCATCTGTGTGGACTGCCGCTGGGTGGATCGCTGTCAGGCCTATCACGCTGTGGAGCGGCAGCACGGAGCTCCTCATCTCGCCGAGACACCTGATCTGAAGCCCGCGGACCCTCGAATTCACATCAGCGTGATGGATCTGCCGGCCGGGCAGGTTGGTGTGGAATGGGATGTGCGTGGCTGTGGATCATTTCAACTGGATCGAGGGCGTTGGAGTCGACTCAGGCCCGGTGAGGAGGTGCCTACATGAGCGGCTGGCTGCTCGCTCTTCACAGCTCCACAGAAACTCTTGGGATCGCAATGGTGGGCGCAGAGGCCCCCATCCAAGAAGCCCGCGTGATGTGTCGTTCGCTTGGACGAGCTCTCACCAATGAGCTGGTGATTTCGCTTCAGCAGCTGCTGCCCGCTGATCAGTGGGCAGACATCAGCAGGCTTGCCGTGGCTACAGGGCCAGGCGGATTCACGGGCACCCGTCTCACCGTTGTGCTAGCCCGGACGCTGGCTCAGCAGTTAGGTGCGCCCCTGCATGGAGTGAGCAGCTTCGCCTTGATGGCTCCCAGGCTTCGCAAACAATTACCGGCGCCACAGCGGCACGAGCCGTTCTCGATTGTGCAGACCCTTCCCCGCAGGGGGCAGGTCGCCGGCCGCTACAGGATTGCGAACACAGAGGTGGAGGAACTGGAATCCCCTCGCTTGCTCAGCGATCGCGATCAGCCTGCCCCAGCTGTTGCGATGGCCGTGGATGTGGC
Source organism: Synechococcus sp. UW179A (assembly GCF_900473965.1). NCBI lineage: Bacteria > Bacillati > Cyanobacteriota > Cyanophyceae > Synechococcales > Synechococcaceae > Synechococcus > Synechococcus sp. UW179A. Next base: position 180,567 of record NZ_UCNJ01000024.1, read on the forward strand.
TGAGGATGTGCTGCAGCTGTTGCGCTATTGCCGTGAGTGTCATCAGCAAGATCTTCCAGGCCCATGGGACCCAGTCCTGCCGATCTATCCCACCTCGCCCGTAGGACCAGTCTGATGGTCCTGGGTGGTCGCTTGCTGCTTCTCTGTGCTGCAGTTGTGGCGGGAGCCGCTGTGGGGGGTCCCTTGCGCCCTTTCGTGGAAGCTGCTCTCACCAATCATCAGCCCCAGCGCATTTTGGTTCTTGGAGGCGATGCTGATCGTGAGCGCATGGGTCTGCACCTCGCACGCCGGATGAACTTGCCTCTGGTCGTGAGCGGGGGAACCAATCCTGAATATGCCCAGCACTTAGTGCGTAATGCCGGTCTCCCACAGGACCGGGTTCGACTGGATTACAGGGCTGAGGACACGCTCGGGAATTTCACGTCATTGGTGGATGAACTTGAGCGGGACGGGGTGCGCCATCTGCTCTTGGTCACAAGCGAAGACCATCTGCCGCGGGCGATGGCTGTCGGCGGCATCGTTGCTGGAAGCCGTGGAATCCGGCTTACAGGTGTTCCAGTCAGCTGTCAGCCCAAATGCCGTGATGAAAGCCTGGGCAAGCGTGTTGGAGATGGATTACGCGCGGCTGCATGGGTGATCACCGGTCGGGACTTGAAGCCCTGGGCTCGCAGGAACTGGCCTCAGCTTTTTAGCGCTCAATAATCGAGCAGGGCGTTGATGCGTCTCTGGAGTTCGCGTGTGGTTGCTTCCAGGTCCGGTTTGCGCCTGCTACTCGGTGCGGGAACGGGTTCGCCAATTCGCATTTCAAGCTTCACCAGTCGCGGCAGATTGCGACCCATGCCAAGGGCTCTGTGACTGTTGAGGATGGCAACAGGCAGAAGTGGAGCTCCTGATCTTGCCGCCAGCAGAGCTGCGCCAGGCATGGGCTGATTCACGCGCCCATCCGACTGTCGGGTTCCATCGAGAAAGACGCCGATCGCCCAGCCTTCGTTCAGCCTTGCGGTGGCTGTTCGGATGGCTTCACGATCGCTCGCACCACGCTTCACCGGATAGGCGCCGCAAGCCCGGATCACAGGGCCGACGACTGGGATGCGGAACAGCTCGGCTTTGGCCATGAACGACACCGGTCGCCCCAGGGCATGGCCCAGCAAGGGGGGATCGAGATGTGACCCATGGTTGGCCACTACCACAAGGGGCCCGTCCATTGGCACGTTGATGTTGCCGCGGGTACGTCCGCGGAACAGCATCCTGAATACCGGAAACACCAGCAGGCCACTGACCAGCCTGTAAGTGAGGCTTGGACGCGGCGCCTTCCATGGCTGCAGGCCATTGGTGTTGGTTGCAAGGTTGCTGCTCACATTCACAGACCCAGGTCGCCAGCGCTCGCCAGCTGAGAGGTGGTGACCCCTTTCATCGCACGTTTGGCCAGACCGCTGAGCACGTTGCCAGGACCAATTTCAACCATGGTGTCTACGCCGGATGAGGTCATTCCTGCCATCGTTTCTCGCCAGCGCACGCCAGTGGTCATCTGGCGACGCAGTCGTTGCTTCAGCTCACTGGCATCGCAGCTGGGAGTGGGGTCGGTGTTGCTGAAGACCGGGAAGCGAGCGTCCTGGAAAGCAACACTGTCGAGATGGGAGGAGAAGGCATCTGCCGCCTTCTCCATGAAGGGGGAATGGAAGGCCCCTGAGACGGCAAGGGGGATGGCCCGCTTGCAGCTCAGTGCTTCACTCAGCCCGTTCACGGCCTCTGGGCTGCCTGAGAGCACCACCTGGGCATCGCTGTTGTCATTAGCAATCACCACCCCCTCTGTGGCATCCACAAGGGTTTCCAGCTGGCTGCGATCGAACCCGATGACTGCCGTCATCGCTCCACCCCCTGCGCTGGCCATCAGCTCCGATCGGCGTTGCATCAACTCCAGGCCCGTCGCGGCATCAAACACACCAGCCGCATAGAGCGCAACCAGTTCGCCAAGGCTGTGCCCGGCCACCAGGTCGGGTTGCCTGCCTTGACGCAACAACTCATCCACAATCAGCGATTCCACTGCAAAAAGCGCCGGCTGCGTGTTCCGCGTGTCGTTTAAATCGGAGGGGCTGCTGGCATCTGAGCCTTCACCTCTGCAAATCGAGAGAAGGTCCCTGCCGAGCAGGTTCGAAGCCAGAGCAAAGCGTTCCTCCGCACCAGGCAAGCTGAGGATGGGTTCGGCCATGCCGTTTTTCTGAGATCCCTGTCCGGGGAACACCCAGGCGATCGACATTCACAGTGGCGCAACGGTGCTGGGAGCCTAAGCGGGACCCTGCCACCGAAACAGGGCGGCACCCCAGCTCAGACCAGCTCCAAACCCGCTGCTTGCCAACAGCTGTCCAGGCCGGATTTGGCCATCCCGCACTGCTTCATCAAGAACCAGAGGAATGGTTGCCGCTGAGGTGTTGCCGTAGTGCGCCAGGTTGCTCAGCACCTTGGCCCTGGGAATTGCAAAGCGATCGGCAACGGCATCCAGGATGCGCTGATTGGCTTGATGCAGCAGCAGCCAGTCGATGGTCTCAGGGCCAACCTCACAGCGTTCAAGCAGGCATTGCAGGACCGCCGGGACTTCACGCACGGCGAATTTATACACCTCCTGACCATTCATTTCGATCGGTCGGTAGCCACCCAGACGATGGCGTGCATCGGCTGCCAGGGGTTGATTGCTATCGAGGGCAGGCAGGTTGAGTACGCCACCGCGTGCTCCATCACTGCGCAACAGAAACCCGATGAGTCCATCGTTATCTGCAGCTTCAAGGGCCACAGCTCCAGCTCCATCGCCGAACAGCACACAGCTGCGTCGGTCATCCCAGTCCACGAAACGGCTCAGCTGGTCGGCGCCGATCACAAGCGCCCGTCGCATGGCGCCGGTGCGCAGATACTGAGCAGCCGTCACCAGCGAAAACAAAAAGCCGCTGCAAGCGGCTGTGAGATCAAAAGCCACCGCATTCGAAGCCCCAAGCGTGGCCTGTACGGCTGGCGCTGAGCCAAACAGATCATCTGGAGTTGAGGTTGCCAGCAACACCAAGTCGAGGCTGTCGGCCGTCCATCCGGCCATCTCCAGAGCAGATTGGCCGGCTTCAGCTGCAAGGTCGTTCAGGCTCTGATCGGGGCTGCTAACCCGTCGAGTGGAGATGCCTGTGCGGCTGCGGATCCACTCATCGCTGGTTTCCACTCGCAGACCCAGCTGGTTGTTTGTGACCACCTGCGCTGCCTGGGCGCTACCGCTGCCGATCAGAGCGACGCCTCGAGAGTGCGGGGATGCTCCAGCCAAAAGAGGGTCCAAGCAGTGGCGTCAGTCAATCACAGTCCGCCAGAACGCCTGTCAGGCAAGGGGGTTGCTCAGACCCTGAATTCTGCGAGTCGAGTTGTGACTGTCGAGTTCTGCGCTGTTGAAGCCTGCTGGCTGCTTAAGCCCGGGAGGTGGCTTTGGCCCCAAGTTGGGCAAGATGATCCATCACACCATGACTGGCAGCGGAATGCGCAAGGCGTAGGGCACTCACCACGGATAGTGCTTTGCTGCTGCCGTGGCCGATCACGCAGATGCCATTCACGCCCAGAAGCAGTGCTCCGCCATGTTCGGCATGATCCAACCGCTTTTTGATGCGCTTGAGGTTGCTGCGTAGGAAGGCCGACCCCACCTTGCCTCGGCGCCCACGTGGCAGTTCGGCTCTGAGCACGCCAAGCAGCACGCTGCCAACCGATTCAAGGAACTTCAGCAAAACATTGCCGGTAAAGCCATCACAGACCACCACATCGAACTCACCCGACAGCACATCCCGCCCCTCACAGTTGCCAGCGAAGCGCAGGCGTGATTCCTGGATGAGCAGCTCATGGGTGCGAACGGAAAGATCATTGCCCTTGCACTCCTCCTCGCCAATGTTGAGCAGTCCGATTCTGGGTTGGCTCACCTGCAGCACATCCCTGCAATAGATGTCTCCCAGCAGGGCGAACTGGTGCAGGTAGGAGGGCTTGCAGTCCATGTTGGCGCCCACGTCGAGAACCAGCACTGGCTGGCCGGGATCTTTGGTGGGAAACAGGGCACCGATGGCGGGGCGGTCGATGCCGGCCAGTCGTCCCAGACGGAAAATGGCTGAAGCCATTACAGCCCCGGAGTTGCCTGCTGAGTACACGGCCTGGGCTTCGCCTCGCTTCACGAGATTCATGGCCACATTGATGCTGGCGTCGCGTTTGCGCCGCACCACCGTCGCCTCCTCATGCATTTCCACTGAGGGGCCGCTGGTGATCAGTTCCAGCAGGCGTTTATCGATGGCCGCTTTCAACGCTTCACCCAGTCCTGCGGCGGCGGCGGCTTCCAGTACCCGGTCGGTTTCGCCAACGAAGCGGATTTTCACGGCAAGCCGTTCGATGGCCTGCAGGCATCCCTCCAGAATCGGAACAGGAGCGTTGTCACCCCCCATGCCGTCCACAGCCACCCAGACTCGGTGACGGTCGTCGATCTCGAGTTCCTCACCTGGGACCCCTCCCTGAAGGCGTCGGAGTGGATCCATCACGGGTTGCAGCACGGAGCCGGCCATGCTTCCGGCGCTGTTCACCACAGTTCCCGCCATGGAGGTGACGGAGCCTGCCACATTGCCGGCGGCATTGGCTGACGTGGTTGCGGTGTCTACCAGGCTGGTCACTGCAGCATTGCGCCGATACCAAATCACAAGGCGTCGAACAGCCTTGGATCGGCGGGCTTTGATCCTCGGCGCAACGTCCGGGGTGAGGTCAGGATCCTTCGGAGGCAACAGAATCGACGATGCGCTGGAACAGGTAGCCGGTGCCGCGAGCGGTGAGGATCAGCTCGGGGTTGGCCGGGTCGTCTTCCAATTTGGAACGAAGACGTGAGATATGAACATCCACGACCCTGGTGTCGACATGGCGTTCAGGGGTGTAACCCCATACCTCCTTCAGGATCTCACCGCGGCTGAACGGTTCGCCCGATCGGCTCACGAGCAGTTCAAGCAGACTGAATTCCATTCCGGTGAGACGGATTCGCTCGTCGTTGCGGAACACCTGTCGCTTGTTGGTGTCGATCTTTAGGTCTGAGACCTGGATCACTCCTGAGTTGGGGATGCCGGCAGCGTGCTCTTTTTCCACGCGGCGCAAAACGCAGCGGATCCGCGCCTCAAGCTCCTTCGGACTGAAGGGTTTGATCACATAGTCGTCTGCTCCGAGCTCCAGACCAGTGATTCGGTCAGCGACATCGCCGAGAGCTGTGAGCATCACGATCGGAACATCCGACTCCTTGCGCAGTTCCTGACAGACCCCGTAGCCATCCAGCTTCGGCATCATCACGTCGAGCACGACCAGATCCGGGTTGCATTCCTGGAAGCTTTCCAGGGCCTCGGTTCCGTCGCAGGCCGTGACGACGTTGTACCCGATCATCGAGAGCCGGGTTTCGAGGATCCTGCGGATACTTGCCTCGTCATCCACCACGAGGATGGTTTCCTTGGAAGTGGAGGGTGCTGAGGCCGTCATATCGCCGGCAAGGAGCGAAGATAGTGCTCACAAATAGGTGATTAGCGGGTTCAGTCGTTCACGTAGCGCCAACTTTCTTCATCATTCGACGTGCCCCGATCGGCCAATCTCTACGTCTGTCAGAGCTGTGGTGCCCAGACACGGCAGTTCTTTGGGCGGTGCAGCAGCTGCGGTAGCTGGAATTCTCTGGTAGAGCAATCGGCACCCAAGGACGACGGACGCCGCCGTCGCTCCGGAGGCGATCTCTCAGCTGCACCGAAGGCGCGTCGTTCCACGTCGATGGCATCCCTCGGCGATCAGCCCCTTCAGCGCATCGATAGCGGTTACGAGGAGCTCAACCGCGTTCTTGGCGGCGGGCTGGTCCCTGGATCACTGGTGCTGGTTGGCGGGGATCCTGGTATCGGCAAAAGCACACTGCTGCTGCAAAGCGCATCGGCCATTGCGCGGGATCGGATGGTGCTTTACGTCAGTGCCGAGGAATCTGCGCAACAGGTGAAGCTGCGCTGGCAGCGGCTCACTGCTGACAGCAGTGATCTGCAATTGCTGGCGGAGACGGATCTGGAGCTGGTGCTGCAAGAACTCGAAGCTCTGAGGCCAGATGTGGCTGTCATCGACAGCATCCAGGCCTTGCACGACGCCGAACTCTCTAGTGCACCTGGGTCCGTCGCTCAGGTGAGGGAATGTGCGGCTGCCCTGCAGAGACTGGCGAAGCGTCAGAACACCGCGCTGCTGCTTGTGGGCCATGTCACAAAGGAAGGCGCGCTGGCCGGCCCCAAGGTGCTGGAACACCTGGTGGATGCTGTGCTCACCTTTGAAGGCGATCGTTTCGCCAGCCATCGCCTGCTTCGGGCTGTCAAGAACCGGTTCGGTGCCACCCACGAGCTGGGGGTGTTTGAGATGCGTGGTCAGGGCCTAGAGGAGGTCGGCAATCCCAGTGAGTTATTCCTCAGTGGTGAGCGGGCCAATGGGGTGGCAACGATCGTTGCTTGTGAAGGCACCCGGCCGCTGGTGGTCGATCTGCAAGCGCTGGTGAGTGCCACCAGCTATGCCAGTCCCCGAAGGACTGCCACTGGGATCGCCGTCAACCGTCTGCATCAGATCCTTGCCGTGCTGGAAAAGCACATGGGCTTGCCACTCTCACGCTTCGATTGCTACCTGGCCGTGGCTGGTGGCCTCGATGTGGAGGAGCCCGCGGCAGATTTGGGAGTGGCCGCGGCAGTGGTTGCCAGTTTCAGAGACCTGACTCTGCCGGCCGGTACTGTCCTGCTCGGGGAACTGGGTCTGGGAGGTCAGCTTCGACCTGTAGGACAGTTGGAGTTGCGATTGCAGGAGGCAGTACGTCTTGGGTTCAGACGGGCGGTCGTGCCACGGGGAAGCGGGCTGGGTCCGGTCGCGTCTGGCCTCGATCTGGAACTGCTGGAGGCGGGATCCATCACCGAAGCCCTCGTGCTTGGGCTGGGTGTGAACCCCGAGGATGGCGAGACCTGAGTCGCACTGATGCCTCAGAAGTAGACGTCCACGTTGCTGCGGCCGCTGGATTTGAGCCAGTTCTCGATGTCCAGATACCCCCCTGGATTCAGTCGTACCGCCTGCGTCCAGGCTTCAGCTGCTTTGTCAAGCCAGACGTCTGCTTCATCGCGCCGACCCTCTTCTTCGGCAATCCGACCGCGCTTCTCGTAGATCAGCCCCATGTTTTTGAGACAGGAGGGCTGTTTGGGGTTTTCATCAAGAGCCTGTTGATAGGTCTCGATTGCTCTGTCTTCTTCGCCATTGCTCATGTAGATGATCGCCATGTTCTTGAGGGTTTCTCCACGATCGATCGGGTTCTCCTCAAGCTTCAGGCTCTCTTCATAGTTTTCGAGAGCTTCGGCGTAATCACCGTCGTTCTGAGCAGACAGACCGTCGCGGTAATAGACATAGGCCTCTTTGGCCCGGGCATTGATCGGCAGCAGCTTCACAATCAGGTCGGCCATGACCGTGAAGCTCTTGTCGATGAAGTTGTCGTTGCGGTTGCTGCGTGGCACGGAAAGCCGGACGGATTAAACCATCCTGAACCCAACAGGTGCTGCCTAGCGTGGTGTGGTGTGAACCGTTGAAGTGTCAGCAGCGTCTTCCCATCCATTGGACCCGACCGCTCAGTCCCATGCGGTGCTTCTGGATGTGGAGGGAATGAAGTGTGGGGCGTGCGTTCGTGCCGTGGAGCGCACGCTGCTCGCTCAGCCAGGTGTGAAAGAAGCCAGTGTCAACCTTGTGACCCGCAGTGCCTGGCTGCGACTTGATAGCGAGGCGACATCGTCCTCTCAGCCGTTGCTTGATGACGTGCTGGCGGCTTTGCGTGGCCGTGGTTTTCCAGCACAGCCCCGACAGAGCGGACTGTTCTCCAAAGAAACGGAGCCAGAACGAACCAGGGGATGGTGGCAGCAGTGGCGACAACTAATGGTCGCTCTTGTTTTGCTTCTGCTGTCGGTGCTTGGTCACCTCGCTGAAGCTGGGACGCTCTCCCTACCGCTGATCGGCACGCTCAGCTTCCATGCTGCCCTGGCCACGGTGGCTCTGCTCGGGCCCGGTCGGCCGATCCTGATCAGTGGCTGGTCTGCGCTCCGCAGTGGTGTGCCAAGCATGGACACCCTCGTCAGTCTGGGCGTCGGTAGTGCCTATGTGGCGAGTCTGGTGGCACTGATCTGGCCTGCGGTGGGGTGGCCCTGTTTTTTCAACGAGCCTGTGATGCTTCTCGGCTTCGTGCTGCTGGGTCGATTTCTCGAGGAACGTGCACGCCGTCGTACAGGCAGGGCTTTGCAGGAGCTTGCTGCCCTGCAGCCCAATACCGCCCGTTTGTTGATGGCGGATGACACGGTTCGCGAGGTGCCCGTGTCTGTGCTCCGGCCAGGCGAATGCATCCAGCTGCTAGCTGGAGACAGGATTCCCGTGGATGGTGTGGTGCTGAACGGCTGTTCTGCTGTTGATCTGTCGAGTCTCACCGGTGAGCCGCTGCCGCTCGAGGCCAAGCCCGGGACAGAGCTCAGTTCCGGTTGTCTCAACCTGGAGGCCAATCTGGAGATGGAGGTTCAGCGTGTCGGCAGCGACACGGCGTTGGCCAGGATTATTGCCCTTGTTGAGGAGGCTCAGGCCAGACGAGCTCCCATCCAAGGGCTGGCTGACAGGGTTGCTGGCCGTTTTTGCTACGGCGTCGTCAGCCTGGCGCTGGTCACCTTCTTGTTTTGGTGGCAGCTGGGCAGCCGTCTCTGGCCTCAGGTCCTGGATGTTCCTGTGGTGCTTATGGATCATGGCCACGATGCTGCGATCCATGGCTCCCTTGGAGCCGGGGCTCAGACACCGTTCGGCCTCGGACTTCAACTGGCCATTGCCGTGCTTGTGGTGGCTTGCCCCTGTGCCCTTGGCCTGGCAACGCCCACAGTGATCACGGTCTCTTCAGGACTTGCCGCACGCCAGGGCTGGCTGTTCAGAGGCGGAGATGTGATCGAGCAGTCCGCCTCCATTCAGCGGATGGTCTTTGACAAGACCGGAACGCTCACCCTGGGTCGTCCGCTCGTGGATGCCGTGATGGCCAGTGAGGATGCCTCCCGCACGATCCAACTCGCAGCAAGTCTGGAACAAACGAGCCGGCATCCTCTGGCCCATGCGCTGTTGCAGGAGGCTCAGCGGCTCAATCTCACGCTGTTGCCGGTCACGGCCAGTAGGACCCTGCCAGGTTCCGGTATGGAGGGCACACTCGAGTCCTTGAACGGACAACTGCGTGTGGGCTCTCCCGAATGGCTGCAGCAGGAAGGTGTGGTCTGGTCTGCAACGCAACAGCAGGCTGTTGAGGAAGCTCTGAAACGCGGTCAGACGCTCGTGGCAGTTGGTCTTGATGCCGAACCGCTGGGAGTGGTGGCCATTGATGACCGCCTTAGGCCCGATGCCCCTGTGGCACTTCAGCGTTTGAGGGATCAAGGGCTCACACTGGGAATGCTCAGTGGTGATCGTCGTCAGGCCGTTGAAAAGATTGCGCAAATGCTCGGCTTCGCCGATGACGAATTGGCGTGGCAGCTCCTCCCGAATCAGAAGCTGGAGCGGCTTGAACACTGGCGCACAACTGAGACTGTGGGAATGGTTGGCGACGGCATTAACGATGCCCCTGCCCTGGCCGCGGCGGATTTGGGTATCGCTGTGGGCACCGGAACACAGATTGCTCAGGACACCGCAGATCTAGTGCTGCTTGGCGATCGGCTCGAGGCTTTGCCAGAAGCCCTGACTCTGGCCAGACGCACAATGGCCAAGATTCGACAGAATCTCTTCTGGGCATTCGGCTACAACATGATTGCGTTGCCAGTCGCTGCAGGCGCTCTGTTGCCAGGCTTCAATGTGCTGTTGTCTCCGCCGCTTGCGGCACTGCTCATGGCCCTCAGCTCCGTGTCAGTGGTTTTGAATGCCCTCAGCCTGACTGTCCGCTGATCATGGTCGGGCGTTTTCTGGTGCTTGAGGGCATCGATGGCTGTGGCAAAACCACGCAGCTTCGCCAACTAGCCGATTGGCTTCCAGACAGTGGGTTGATGCCTTCCGGAGCCAAGCTGCACCTCACGCGTGAACCTGGCGGCACACCTCTTGGTCGTGCGTTGCGCGAGCTCCTGCTCAATCCACCTCAAGAGTCGGCTCCAGTTTCCACTGCTGAATTGCTGCTTTATGCCGCAGATCGCGCGCAGCACGTTGAACGCCTGATCCGCCCTGCCCTGAATCGGGGAGATTGGGTTTTGAGTGATCGTTTCAGTGGTTCCACCATCGCCTATCAGGGGGATGGTCGCGGACTCGATCTGCAGACCATCCTCGATCTGGAGCGCATCGCCACGGCTGGTGTTACGCCGGATCTCACGTTCTGGCTTGATCTGCCCCTGCAGGAGAGCCTCAAGCGTCGCGGTGCTCGCAGCGATGATCGGATCGAAGCCGAAGGAGAGACCTTTCTGGCGCGGGTGTCTGAAGGGTTCCAGCGCCTGTCAGCTGAGCGGGGCTGGACGCCGGTGGCGGCGGACCAGAGCGCTGATCAGGTACAGCAGGTCATTCGCACAAGGCTGAGGTCTTGGTTTGCCAAGGCACTGCTATGAGTGAGATGTTGTTTGGCGAGTTGCAGGGTCAGCCGCTGGCAGAACGGTTGCTCATTGCGGCACTGCAAAACCACCGACTGGCGCCTGCTTATCTGTTTAGTGGCCCAGATGGAGTGGGCCGACGTCTTGCTGCGCTCCGTTTCCTGGAAGGTCTGCTGGGCGGAGGTGACTCCATTCCGCGCGAACGCCGGCGGCTTGAAGAACGCAACCATCCCGACTTGCTTTGGGTCGAGCCCACTTATAACCATCAGGGTCGTCTAATCCCACGATCGGAAGCCGAGTCCATCGGCATTAGCAAGCGGACACCACCGCAGGTTCGCTTGGAGCAGATCCGTGGCCTTAGCAGGTTTTTGGCCCGTCAGCCTTTGCAGTCGCCAAGAGGTCTGGTGGTTCTGGAACAACCTGAGGCCATGGCGGAGGGAGCGGCAAACGCTCTGCTCAAGACTCTTGAAGAGCCAGGACATGGACTATTGATTCTGTTGTCCGCTGCACCGGAAAGACTCCTGACCACCATCCGATCGCGATGTCAGCAGATCCGTTTCACACGCCTCAGCGAGGTGTGCATGCGCTCAGTGCTGGTGCAATTGCCTGACGGGACAGGTGAGCAAGCGCTTGCCCTAGCGGCCAGTCATCCAGAGCTCTTGGCCTTGGCAGGTGGATCGCCTGGCGCCCTGCTGGAGCATGTGCGGGTTTGGAACACCATCCCAGAGGAGCTGAGGCAAAGATTTCAAAGCCTTCCCACAACGCCGTTACAAGCTCTCGCTTTGGCGAAAGATGTCACAGAGCAGCTGGAAGGAGACCAGCAGCTCTGGATAATCAACTGGTGGCAGTACAAACTTTGGAATTCATCCAATCAGCCTGAGCGTTTAAAAAGGCTGAATCGTCTTCGCCAACATTTGCTGTCGTTTGTTCAACCCAGACTGGCCTGGGAGGTGGCACTACTCAACTTGATTGAAGCTTGATCAGCTTCGGATCAAGCGCTTGCGCGGCTCTCCTGATCTTTCTGTTCACGATCTTGGCGTGCCTGAGCAAGAACATCTTGAAGTCCCTCGAGCTGAGCTCCGGTTGGAAGCTCCAGGCAGTACCCGGCTCCATAAACCGTTTTGATAAAGCGCGGTTTACGGGGATCTGGCTCAAGTTTTGTGCGCAAGTGCCTTACATGCACTCGGATGGTTTCGATGTCGTCGTCTGGCTCATATCCCCAAACCTCCTTGAGGATCAGAGACGGCGCAACGGTCTGACCATGACGCTGCAACAGGCAGTGCAGCAATTCAAACTCAAGGTGAGTGAGGCGAACTGGTCGATCGAACCAGATCGCTTCAAATCGTTCCGGAACCAGGGTCAGAGGACCGTAACTGAGAATCTCATGATGGTTGCTGCTTGTTCCAACCGGTGCTCGATCGCTACGGCGTAACAAAGCTTTGACCCTCACCTGAAGTTCCTCCAGGTCAAAGGGCTTTGTCAGGTAGTCGTCTGCTCCAGAATTGAATCCACTCACTTTGTCTTTGGTTCCACCAAGTGCAGTGAGCATCAAAATCGGAATGGCAGCCGTGCGTTCATCGCGTCGAAGACGTTGGCAAAGAGTGAGTCCATCGACCTTGGGCAGCATCAGATCCAAAAGAATCAGATCAGGGCTGTACTGCAGCGCCAGAGCTTGGCCTTTGATTCCATCGTCGGCGCTTTGAACATCGAAGCCACTGTGCTCAAGGTGACCACTCACCAATTCACGCATGTCCCGGTCGTCTTCGATTAGCAGGATGCAGGGCTTCATCGATAGAGCAGCGGAGGAAAAGGTGGACGTGGGTATGCCGCGTCATGGCTTGACAGATTCTCTCAAGGTTCTTTGTGGCTTGCAGTGATGTCCTTCTGGGGAGTCAACAGGATTACTTGGTTGAGAACTACTGCTGCTACTGAGTTTTTTCGCTAATTTGACTCTGTTTGACGTCATGGCCTCTACAGAAAGTCTTCGGTTTCGAGGGGCAACTGTTAAGGAAATTCCATTTTTCAGAGCATTTTCAGGGAGGGGATTCAGCTGCTGGAAGGTTCAGTCCTCGATCTGGCGAGAGTTTGTGGGACGTTTTCAACAAAAAAATCACCACTACCCAATGAGTCGTGGTGATGAAGTTGATCTGAACTCCCCGGGCGGGATTCGAACCTGCGACCAATCGATTAACAGTCGACCGCTCTACCGCTGAGCTACCGAGGAATGTGACGTGGAGAACTTACCCCTCAGCCATGCCGTCCCGCAAGGGGTTCAAGTTGATTTCGAAGCGATGGTCCGTTCTGCCAGGCACCAACTCGTCCTCGCTCCATTCTGGCGGCTCCATCAGCATGATCCAATTCTCCAAGTCGGTGGGTGATCCAGAGAGCAGTCAAGGGAGATCTGGAACGGTGGCAGAGCTGTTGGACCGTGCTCAGGATGGCCGCCTGACTGGTGGGGTCCAGTAGTGCTGTGGGCTCATCGAGCAGCAGAAGCGTTGCTTCGCTGGCCAGCGCGCCGGCGATGGCCAGACGTTGCTTCTGGCCCCCACTCAGGGTGTGAATCGGTCGGCCAGCCATCTCTGCCAGTCCGACCTGCTCCATCAGTCGTTGGATTCTGTGACGCTGTTCATGACGACTCAAGCCTGAGGGCAAATTGAGCAGAAGTTCGCTGCCGCAGCTGGGTAGCAAAAGTTGGTGGTCTGGATTTTGGAAGACAAGGGCTGGCCTCAGGTCATGACAGACAAGGCCTGACTGAGGACTGATCAGTCCGCTGATGATTCTGAACAGGGTGCTTTTGCCGCTGCCATTGCTGCCCACAAGCATCCAGAGTCCTGGTCCGGGAACCTGGAAGCTGCAGCGATCAAGAGCTTTTGTGCCGCAGGGCCAGCTGTAACTGACTCTTTCGAACTTCAGTCCTGCTGGCGCGGCCTTTTGGTCGGGGCTCATGCAGGTTCAGCCATCAAGGGAGAAGCCCGGACGCTTGCTTCCACCCGCAGCCGCTGTTTTTTCGTAGATCTGCACTGCAAGCAAATCATTGGTGAGCACGCTGAGTCGTTTGCCTTCAACTTTTTCGCAGGTGAGTTCGAGCAACTTTGGTTGCCCCTGCTCAAGTGCAGTCCGTACCTGTTGATAAAGCCCCTCAGCAGCGTCAAGCTCCTTGCGCTGCACGGACACGGGCATGGGGCTCATACGCAGAGCCAGCTCAATCACGTACACGGTCGGATCTCTTCACTCATGTCATCTTCGCGAATGGAAGGCTGGTGTGTAGTCGTGGGCATTTCTACTCATGTCGCGATCAATTTCTGAATCATTGCCCACAGAATCGCTGACTCCAACTAGGCTCGGCACGTAAAGCTTCATGAAGCTCCTCTCATGACGATCGCTGTAGGACGCGCGCCACAGCGGGGATGGTTTGACGTCCTCG
>NZ_UCNJ01000026.1 GCF_900473965.1 Synechococcus sp. UW179A
AAAAAAAGCCACCCTCTCCGGGGTGGCTTTCTTCGTATCACTAGCGTGATAGAAATGTTTTACCTGGCATCGAGCTATTTTCTCAGGGGGCTACCCCCCAAATATCGTCGCCGCTGCTGCGTTTCACAACCGAGTTCGAGATGGATCGGAGTGGTTCCACAGCGCTATGGACACCAGGATAGAAAACATTCCCAAGGTTGAACCCTGAGAACTGCATAGGACATGATCAATAACTTTCATCATTCATCATGCGTCTGGTTTGAATAAAACTTCGCCTCAGGCAAGAACCAAATCATGGTCAAGCCCTCGGTCTATTAGTACTCCTCCGCTGCATCCATTACTGGACTTCGACGTAGAGCCTATCAACGGGTGTTCTTCCCGTGACCTTACTGGGTTACCCCATGGGAATACTCATCTTGAGGTGGGCTTCCCACTTAGATGCTTTCAGCGGTTATCCACTCCGCACATGGCTACCCAGCGTTTACCGTTGGCACGATAACTGGTACACCAGAGGTGCGTTCCTCCCGGTCCTCTCGTACTAGGGAGAAATCCTCTCAATATTCCTACGCATACACCGGATATGGACCGAACTGTCTCACGACGTTCTGAACCCAGCTCGCGTACCGCTTTAATGGGCGAACAGCCCAACCCTTGGGACCGACTTCAGCCCCAGGTTGCGATGAGCCGACATCGAGGTGCCAAACCTCCCCGTCGATGTGAACTCTTGGGGGAGATCAGCCTGTTATCCCTAGAGTAACTTTTATCCGTTGAGCGACGGCCCTTCCACTCAGAACCGTCGGATCACTAAAGCCGACTTTCGTCCCTGTTCGACTTGTAGGTCTCACAGTCAAGCTTCCTTCTGCTTTTGCACTCAGCGGCTGATTTCCAACCAGCCTGAGGAAACCTTTGCGCGCCTCCGTTACCTTTTAGGAGGCGACCGCCCCAGTCAAACTGCCCACCTGATACTGTCCGCTCCCCGGATAACGGGTGAACGTTAGAACCCTAGCTCTGAAAGAGTGGTATCTCACCATTGACTCCCTCGTACCCACAAGCACGAGATCAACGTCTCCCACCTATCCTGCGCATTCAGAGCCCGGGCACAATACCAAGCTACAGTAAAGCTTCATAGGGTCTTTCTGTCCGGGTGTATGTAGTCCGCATCTTCACAGACAATTCTATTTCGCCGAGCCTCTCTCCGAGACAGCGCCCTGATCGTTACGCCTTTCGTGCGGGTCGGAACTTACCCGACAAGGAATTTCGCTACCTTAGGACCGTTATAGTTACGGCCGCCGTTCACCGGGGCTTCAGTCGCCAGCTTCGCTTACGCTGACCGGCTTCCTTAACCTTCCGGCACTGGGCAGGCGTCAGCCCCCATACATCGTCTTGCGACTTAGCGGAGACCTGTGTTTTTGGTAAACAGTCGCCAGGGCCTTTTCACTGCGACCACCTTGCGGTGGCACCCCTTCTCCCGAAGTTACGGGGCTAATTTGCCGAGTTCCTTAGAGAGAGTTACCTCGCGCACCTCGGTATTCTCTACCACCCCACCTGTGTCGGTTTCGGGTACTGGCAGTTATGCCTTAACGGGTATAGAGCTTTTCTTGGAAGCATGACATCACCAACTTCGCTGCCGTAGCAGCTCGTACTCACGCCTCAGCTCGGAACGTTTTCGCCGCTCCTCATAGCCTCGAACGCTTGAACCAGTAACCAACGTCTGGCTCGGCTAGCCTTCTCCGTCCCTCTTCCCAAAACATAACCGGTACAGGAATGTTGACCTGTTATCCATCGACTACGCCTTTCGGCCTGACCTTAGGACCAGACTAACCCTCCGCGGACGAGCCTGCCGGAGGAACCCTTAGGGTTTCGGTGCATGGGATTCTCACCCATGTTTTCGCTACTCAAGCCGACATTCTCACTTCTATGCAGTCCACGCCCGCTCACGCTAACGCTTCGCCCCACATAGAACGCTCCCCTACCATAAATCCGCAGCTTCGGTACAACGCTTAGCCCCGTTCATTTTCGGCGCAGGATCGCTCGACCAGTGAGCTATTACGCACTCCTTTGAGGATGGCTGCTTCTAGGCAAACCTCCTGGTTGTCTGGGCAATCCCACCTCCTTTATCACTTAGCGTTGATTTGGGGACCTTAGCTGGCGGTCTGGGCTGTTTCCCTCTCGACCATGGAGCTTATCCCCCACAGTCTGACTGCCTCGCTACACACAGGGTATTCAGAGTTCATCTCGATTTGGTACCGCTCTCGCAGCCCGCACCGAAATGGTGGCTTTACCCCCCTGCTGGAGCACGAGACGCTACGCCTCAACGTATTTCGGGGAGAACCAGCTAGCTCCGGGTTCGATTGGCATTTCACCGCTAACCACAGCTCATCCAGTGACTTTTCAACGTCAGTTGGTTGGGACCTCCACTTGGTATCACCCAAGCTTCATCCTGGCCATGGTTAGATCACCCGGGTTCGGGTCTATAAACACTGACAAACGCCCTATTCAGACTCGCTTTCGCTGTGGCTCCACCATTTCCGGTTTAACCCGCCAGTGCCTATAAGTCGCCGGCTCATTCTTCAACAGGCACACGGTCACCCGATAAGTCGGGCTCCCATTGCTTGTAAGCTCACGGTTTCATGTTCTATTTCACTCCCCTCCCGGGGTTCTTTTCACCTTTCCCTCGCGGTACTGTTTCGCTATCGGTCACACAGTAGTACTTAGCCTTACGAGGTGGTCCTCGCGGATTCACACGGAATTTCACGTGCTCCGTGCTACTCGGGATACAGCTAGGTCAGTTCAGTTTTCGTGTACGGGGCTTTCACCTTCTTTGGCGTGTCTTTCAAACACTTCCACTAACATCCCTTTTCCACATTGCTGTCCCACAACCCCGATGGTCGAAACCATCGGTTTAGGCTCTTCCCCGTTCGCTCGCCGCTACTCAGGGAGTCGTTTTTACTTTCCTTTCCTCCAGCTACTAAGATGTTTCAGTTCGCTGGGTTGGCTCGTGCCAGCCTATGGATTCAGCTGGCCGTTCTAAGGGTTGCCCCATTCGGAAATTCCCGGATCAAAGCGTGTTTCCAGCTCCCCGAGACTTATCGCAGGTAACCACGTCCTTCATCGCCTCTGTGTGCCAAGGTATCCGCCGTGAGCTCTTTGTAGCTTGACCATTCATCTCCAAAACGCTTGCTGTCGTTGAAACAGATTCTGAACGATTCATTGCTGAATCAATCATCAAACTCCCAATTGCTCGACACAATTAGAAGAACGTTATGGAGTCTCGGCTCTTGCTCAAGAATTGACATCATCCTATAAAAAAATGATGCATCCATGAGAGATGCTTTATTCTTACAGACTTTTTCCTATGCAGTTGTCAAGGTTCTGCTAGACATCAAACTGATTTAACAGTTCGAGCCCAGCATCTTATCAACCAAAATAATCGTGATCACTCACGTCATTTTGGAATGACAGGAAGCTGGGGTCATGCCAGCGGACACATCTAAATCACATCACATTCGAGTTCACCTTCCATCATTCAGAAGATGGAGATTGAGTTCGATCAGTGGAGGTTAGGAGACTCGAACTCCTGACATCCTGCTTGCAAAGCAGGCGCTCTACCAACTGAGCTAAACCCCCAACACCGAATGGGCCATCCTGGACTTGAACCAGGGACCTCACCCTTATCAGGGGTGCGCTCTAACCACCTGAGCTAATGGCCCAGGAAGACTCAACCCTTGTGGGATGTGACCTAGACAAAGTTTAGGAACTGAAAATCTTCATCAAGCAATGCACATTGCTATGCATTCTTGACTTCAAAATTGAGGTACCGATCGACCTAAGGTGACAGGATTTCGGCCTAAGAATTAAGTACTCAGACATCAAAATCATTGTTTGTCTCCCTGTTAGGAGGTGATCCAGCCGCACCTTCCGGTACGGCTACCTTGTTACGACTTCACCCCAGTCATCAGCCCCACCTTCGACGTCCTCCTCCACAAGGGTTGGAGTAACGGCTTCGGGCGTGGCCAACTTCCATGGTGTGACGGGCGGTGTGTACAAGGCCCGGGAACGTATTCACCGCAGTATGCTGACCTGCGATTACTAGCGATTCCTCCTTCACGTAGGCGAGTTGCAGCCTACGATCTGAACTGAGCCACGGTTTATGAGATTTGCTTGTCCTCGCGAACTTGCTGCTCTTTGTCCGTAGCATTGTAGTACGTGTGTAGCCCAGGATGTAAGGGGCATGATGACTTGACGTCATCCACACCTTCCTCCGGTTTATCACCGGCGGTCTCTCTAGAGTGCCCAACTCAATGCTGGCAACTAAAGACGTGGGTTGCGCTCGTTGCGGGACTTAACCCAACATCTCACGACACGAGCTGACGACAGCCATGCACCACCTGTCACTGCGTTCCCGAGGGCACTCTCTCGTTTCCAAGAGATTCGCAGGATGTCAAACCCTGGTAAGGTTCTTCGCGTTGCATCGAATTAAACCACATACTCCACCGCTTGTGCGGGCCCCCGTCAATTCCTTTGAGTTTCACACTTGCGTGCGTACTCCCCAGGCGGAACACTTAACGCGTTGGCTACGACACCGAGGGGGTCGATTCCCCCGACACCTAGTGTTCATCGTTTACGGCCAGGACTACAGGGGTATCTAATCCCTTTCGCTCCCCTGGCTTTCGTCCATGAGCGTCAGTGATGGCCCAGCAGAGCGCCTTCGCCACTGGTGTTCTTCCCGATATCTACGCATTTCACCGCTACACCGGGAATTCCCTCTGCCCCTACCACACTCAAGCCCAACAGTTTCCACTGCCATGATGGAGTTAAGCTCCACGTTTTAACAGCAGACTTGAAAGGCCGCCTGCGGACGCTTTACGCCCAATAATTCCGGATAACGCTTGCCACTCCCGTATTACCGCGGCTGCTGGCACGGAATTAGCCGTGGCTTATTCCTCAAGTACCGTCAGATCTTCTTCCTTGAGAAAAGAGGTTTACAGCCCAGAGGCCTTCATCCCTCACGCGGCGTTGCTCCGTCAGGCTTTCGCCCATTGCGGAAAATTCCCCACTGCTGCCTCCCGTAGGAGTCTGGGCCGTGTCTCAGTCCCAGTGTGGCTGATCATCCTCTCAGACCAGCTACTGATCGATGCCTTGGTGAGCTCTTACCTCACCAACTAGCTAATCAGACGCGGGCTCATCCTCAGGCGAAATTCATTTCACCTCTCGGCATATGGGGTATTAGCGGCCGTTTCCAGCCGTTATCCCCCTCCTGAGGGCAGATTCCCACGCGTTACTCACCCGTCCGCCACTAACCCGAAGGTTCGTTCGACTTGCATGTGTTAAGCACGCCGCCAGCGTTCATCCTGAGCCAGGATCAAACTCTCCGTTGTAGATCAAGTCCTCTTAGAAGGCTTTCACCTCTTCAACTTGATTTGCTTTACCCACTCATCAGCACTGGCGCACTGATTGCAGTTAAAACCACCTTCCTCTGACAGAAGGGTTCTTAAGAGTGCACTTAGAATCTCTCCTTCGTGACTTTCCAGGATCTCAGATCCGGTTGTTGCTCCACAACATGCACACCGACAACATCAAAAGCTCGTGAAAACTTTCAACCTTGTAAGCACGTTGCTTCTTTGCAACTAAAAATTGTTGACGGGACCTCACACTTACATCGCATTTTCATCAAACTCATTCACTCAACCTCAAGGTTCAGCAAACAAACTCGACGCGATGAAAGCGTCAGTTCCTAAACTTTTCAATTGTCCAGGTTCTGCCGTCGCGTCCCCTCTCAGGAACGGTTGGCGGTGCGGTCTCGCGACCGCTTGTGAAACCTACAACACCGTGGGATCTCTCCCTCCTGGCCTTGTAGGCACCCCCAAACATTACAAGCTCGCGCTCTTCATGCTTAGAAGCTGCACTCCAGGCTTCCGCCTCTCGCGCAGTCCAAAAACATAACTCACTATCAACCCCTTTCGCAACTGATC
>NZ_UCNJ01000027.1 GCF_900473965.1 Synechococcus sp. UW179A
CCACCCGTCGACAGGAAGCCTGGCGACTCACGGACCTCAAACGCCTTGAGGCCGTCCATGGCCTGCCTCCCATTGATGCCGATCTCGAGAATGATTGGCCACAACCACCGCAAAGCGGACTCCGCTTGCTGCTTGGGTCTGATCAACATCCATTAGAAGGAGTAGAGCTCCCGACAGGCATCAAAGCCTTGAGTAGTGATCAGCTCGAGGACCTTCTCGGTCGCGCAACAGATCACTGCGGCTGCTCGGAGGACTGGCCCGTGGAACTCAACAAATCCTGCAGCCGTCAGGTCCTCGCTTTACAGATCAGTGGCAAGGTTCCAGCACTGGAACTCGTGATAGCTGCCAGTGGTTCAGGCATGCTGGCAACGCGTGTTCTGCTGATGCTTGAGCCAAACGCCGAACTCAAGCTGCTCGAGGTTTTCCAGTCAAAAGACAGCGTTGCGCACAGCCATCTGTGTGAAATCCTGCTCGGGGAAGAGTCACAGCTACAGCATGGCTTGATCTCCATGGGCGATGGCAGCAGTTCACTGCTGACAACGCTGGCCATCCAACAAGAGCCTCGCAGCCACTACGCGCTGTCCTCCTTCGTTCAAGGGTCGTTGTTCGCTCGAATCGAGCCAAGAATCGTGCAACTGAGTGGGCAAGCCTTTACCTCTCTGAAAGGATTGGCTGTCGCTGCAGATGAACAGCAAGTCGGCGTGCACTCCGCAATGCGTTTTGACGGCCCCGAGGGTGAACTGGATCAACTGCAAAAAAGCCTTGTCTCAGGAAAATCGCACACGATTTTCAATGGCTCGATTCAGGTGCCCAAAGAAGCACAACGAACCAATGCGGCACAACTCAGTCGCAATTTGATGTTATCGAGCCGTGCACGAGTTGATACCAAGCCAGAGCTTGAAATCATTGCTGACGATGTGAAGTGTGCTCACGGCGCCACTGTCAGCCAACTGCAGGAGGATGAACTGTTTTATCTCCGTAGTCGCGGAATCACCGAAGTGGAAGCAACAGCTTTACTACTGAATGGATATTGTCAGGAAGTGATTGATCACTTACCGGCCGATGCTGAACGATGGCAGCTTTCAAAAAGAATGCACGATGCGCTGATGACAACAACTTAGCCATTCATCCTGCAATCCTGAAAACAGATTTACCCACTGTTTTCATAGAAAACCTGTGAATCATTCATTTCAAACGCTGTAAAAAACCAAGCTTTGATATTATTGATGCCATCAAAACCACTCGGGAAGATTTCTTTTCTGATTTTGGGAAAGACTTGTTGACGGTTACTCTCATCGAACGATCAACAGGGCAGTTGACACTCCAAGCCTCAGAGGTTTATCCGAGTCTGTCTCCACTCAGACATGGACCAGTTCGAAACGTGACGTGCAGGACCTTGCGTTCCAACGCGAACATCAATCAACGGCCTGCACAGATGGAAGCTGGCCTGCGGCCGATGGGTGAGCATTTGCGCTGCGCTTCTGAAATTGTCGTCATGAACGATCTCAGGTCAGAATGCCGCGACGTGTTGGGCCAACCCTGTGAGACTGCCACTGATGCTTTTGGGGTTTGCCTTGATGCTGCCTTCACTGGTTCAGGCCAAGCCCAAAAAGGTTCCCTTCCCGACCAGGGAGGAACTGCGTTCACTCCAGCTGATGGCCTACAGCTGCTCGCGCGCGAATGATCAAGATAGCTGCAGCAAGACCCGCAACCTTGCTGATCCACTCATGGACCACCCCAGACTGTCGGCTGCCTGCAAAGACACCGTATGGGAGCTGGTTCAGGCCTCACAAATGGTCACCACCAACAGCTTCCAGCGCCGTGACAGCATCGACCGACCTGCTCGACGGCTGACGCTGGTCTGTGCCGAACCTGAGAAGCCGCAACAACCTGCTGCCCCTACCCAGACTTGAGTCTTTACAAGGACTCAATCCCATTCGAAGTCAAAGCGTTGATTAGGAAGCAGTCGCGTCAGCTCACTGCCTGCAACCTGCCACAACTGACTTGAGATCAGTGGATGTGAACGCAGTTCACGGACCAGCTCTTTCACATCACCTTCAGTGAGTCCGTGGCTGGACACCATCGATTCCAGACGTTTCTGAAAGTGTTCAAACACCATTTTTTCCTGCTCAGACAGCGGGCTGGAGTTGGGGTGATTGATCTCCATCACGCTTCAGAAGCCGTTAGATCCAAAAGGTAGCTGCGACAAGTGGTCGCGCCGACAACCCTGATCAGCATCTGACGTGTAAAGGTTCTTGGTATCCGCTCCCGTCAGGGATGACCGCCTCCGCCTCGGCTGAACCCGCTCCAACCTTCGTACGGCTCAACGCCCCTTTCACCGACCAGAAGCCGGGCACCTCTGGATTGCGCAAGAGCAGTGCGCAGTTTGAGCAACCGCACTATCTCGAAAGCTTTGTTGAGGCTGTGTTTCGCACTCTGCCTGGCGTGCGAGGAGGCACTTTGGTGCTCGGAGGCGACGGCCGTTACGGGAATCTGCGCGCCATCAATGTCATCCTGCGCATGGCTGCAGCCCACGGCCTGAGCAAGGTGATCATCACCAGAGATGGCATTCTCTCCACGCCGGCAGCATCCAACCTGATCCGCAAGCGAGGGGCCATCGGAGGGATCATCCTCTCGGCCAGTCACAATCCAGGCGGCCCCAATGGTGACTTTGGAGTGAAGGTGAATGGAGCCAACGGCGGCCCCACGCCGGGATCCTTCACCGATGCAGTGTTCGAGTGCACCAAATCGCTGGAACAGTACGCCACGCTTGAAGCTCTCGATCTGAATCTCGACACTCCAGGAACGCACAGCATCGGTGCCATGGAGGTCGAAATCATTGATGGGGTCGATGACTTTGTGGCCTTGATGCAGCAACTGTTCGATTTCGATCAGATCAGCACTCTCCTGCGCAGCGATTTCCCACTGGCCTTTGACGCCATGCATGCCGTCACAGGTCCCTATGCCAAACGTGTCTTCGAGGATCTGCTGGGAGCACCAGCAGGCAGCGTGCGCAATGGCATTCCACTTGAGGATTTCGGCGGCGGCCATCCTGATCCCAACCTCACTTACGCCCACGAACTGGCCGATCTTCTCCTAAAGGGAGACAACTACCGCTTTGGTGCAGCCTGCGACGGTGACGGCGACCGCAACATGATCCTTGGTCATCACTGTTTCGTGAATCCGAGCGACAGCCTGGCCGTGCTGACCGCTAACGCCACGCTGGCACCGGCCTACGCCGCTGGACTGGCAGGGGTCGCGCGCTCAATGCCGACCAGCTCCGCTGTTGATGTGGTGGCGAAGCAGCTGGGCATTGAATGCTTCGAGACACCCACAGGCTGGAAGTTTTTCGGGAATCTGCTGGATGCCGGCCGCATCACTCTCTGCGGCGAAGAAAGTTTCGGCACAGGTAGCAACCACGTTCGTGAAAAAGACGGTCTCTGGGCCGTGCTGTTCTGGTTGCAGATCCTCGCGGTACGTCGTTGCAGCGTGGCGGAAATCATGAGCAACCACTGGAATCAATTCGGGCGTCACTACTACTCACGTCACGATTACGAAGCGGTGCCGAGCGAGGCCGCCCATGGCCTCTATGACCGGCTTGAAGGTCTTCTTCCTGGGCTTGTGGGTCAGACCTTCGCCGGTCGCAGCATCCGTTGTGCTGACAATTTCAGTTACACGGACCCTGTGGACCAGTCGGTGACTCAGGGTCAAGGGCTGCGCATTCTTTTGGAGGACGGCAGTCGCGTTGTCGTGCGCCTCTCCGGCACCGGCACCAAGGGCGCCACCATCCGGGTCTACCTGGAAAGCTATGTCCCGAGCAGTGGTGATCTCCATCAGGATCCTCAGATCGCCTTGGCAGACATGATCAGCAGCATCAACTCCCTAGCGGAGATTCAGCAGCGGACGGGTATGGCGCGCCCCACAGTGATCACCTGAGTACCGCTCGCTCAGCTGACAGAGTCGGCCCAGATTGAAAGGGGCAAAATGAATCTCAGCGTCGCCGCTGTCCCCGCAGGGTCTTCTTGTGGGAGCGATACGCCTCCTCGTTGGCACTCTCCTGGAGCTGACGCATGCTCTCGATCGCTGAGCCAAACAGGACGGCGGAAGCAATCACGACACCGTGGAGATAAACCAATCTGGTGCGCGGAATCTGTGCCGGTGTATTGCGGATGAAAGTGCCAAGAAAAATCGTGAGAATGACGCCGATACCGGCACCGGTAAAGGCAGCCCAGAGCACCTTGAAACCGTTAAATCCAGAAGGAGCCGCGTTGCGGGAGTGAGACCTTGTTGAGCGACTCATGAGCTGATCGGGCTCGAACGATCCGCCTGCCCAAGCAGGGACTTGAGCACGACGTAAAACACCGGCACAACGAACAGCGAGAGGACGGTGGCGATCAGAAGACCACCAAACACCACAGCCCCGAGGGACGTCTGGCTACGGGCACCGGCACCGCTGGCGAAGACCAGCGGCATGAAACCGAACAGCGAGGAGATCGCCGTCATCAAGATCGGCCGCAGACGGGAACCGGCCGCAAAACGGGCGGCCTCTAGGGCATTGGCACCAGCCTGCATCCGCTGATTGGCCATATCCACGATCAGGATTCCATTGCCAGCGGCAAGGCCGATCAACATCACCAGACCCACCTGGGCATAAACATTGAGCACTTCACCCCGCAAGACCAGAAAGGCGAGTGCGCCCAACATGGCTGTCGGCACTGTCATCAGAATGATCAGCGGATCGGCGTAGCTTTCGTACTGCGCAGACAGCACCAGGTACACCGCCAGGATGCCAAGGGCAAAGATCACCACTGCCAGGGCACCGGCCTTCACTTCCTCACGGGAAATTCCAGTCCAGTCGAAACTGAGGCCCTGCGGGTTGATGGTCTCGAAGATTCCCTTCATCGCTGTGATCGCCTGACCAGAGCTATTCCCTGCAGCGGGCGTGCCTTCGATCTTGATGGCTCTGTAGAGATTGAAGTGAGGAACCACCGTGGGCCCCAGGGTTTCACGCACGCTGAAGAACTCCGCCAGCGAAATCAGATCACCGTTAGTGCTCTTGACGTAGAGAGCTGAAAGACGCTCAGGGGTCGCACGACTTTGAGCATCGGCCTGGACATAGACCCGACGCACCTTGCCCTCCTGGAAGGTGTCGTTCACATAGAGACCACCGAAGTTGATGCTGAAGGTCTGCATGGCAGCACCGAAGTCAACATCAACAGCGGCCATGCGATCGCGATCCACTTCAATCTCGATCTGTGGCGATTCAGGAGCGAACAAGGTGTAAACGCGGTTGAGATCAGGGTCGGCGTTACCGGCCTGGATCAGGCGTGCTGCCGTGCCATAAAAATCAGCCAGGCTGTAGGCCCCACCGCTCTGGTCGAGAAGCTGAAACTCGAAGCCGCCGCCGGTGCCGTAACCGGGGATGGCGGGAGGTTCAACGACAAACACCCTGGCACCATCGACCGAACGGGCCAGCTTCTGATTCAGCCGCTCCACGATCGCCCCAACGGTCTGATCCCGTTGCTTTCGCTCAGACCAGTTCCGGGTCCCGAAGAAGAACAAGCCCTTGTTGGGACTATTGCCATCCAGGCTTGCGCCGCTGAACACCGACGCCGCAGTGATGTTCTTTTCTGTGCGCAGCACCGCAGCCACCTGCTGATTGATCGCTTCAGTGACCTGGGTGGAGACACCTTCCGGAGCCTGAACGACTCCGATCGCGTAACCCTGATCTTCGATCGGCACGAATCCCCCAGGAATGGCCCGGAAGGCGACGGCCGTGAGCAAAATGCCAATGCCGAGGATGCTCATCACCAGTCGACGTCGACCGAGAGCCCACTCCAACGCCGAGGCGTAGCGGCTCTCCATCACGGCATAAAAGCTGTTGAACTTGGCGAAAATGAGCGGGGTGCACCAACCCAGAGCCAGGCCCAGAGCTGGATAGACGGTCACCGGAATGACCCGACTGACCCCCACGAGAATCAAACCGGTGATGGCACCACCGATGCTGAACGGCAGGGTGACTGGTCGATCGATCAAGCGCCCCAGCAGCAGGCCAATCAATGCACCAACAGCCATCGGGATCAGCACCAGGGGCGCTCCGGCACCGGCCACCAGCAATCCATACACAAAGCCGATCACCGTGCCAGCGATGGCATAGCTCCGCCGTCCTGGATCCTTCGATTCGCGCGCCAGCAACAGGGCGGACAACATCGGTGAGAAGGTGAGCGCATTGAAGGTAGAGATGGCGATCGAGAAGATCACAGTGGCCGCGAACTGTTTGTAGATCGTTCCGGTCGCACCAGGGAAAAACAGAACCGGCAGAAACACAGCAAACTTCACCAGCGAGGTGGCGATCACTGCTGAAAACAGCTCATCCATGGTGGCTTTCGCTGCCTCCAGGGCCGTCATCCCCTCCGATTTTTTGGTGGAGGTGTCCTCAATCACGGTGATCGCATCGTCAACCACGAGACCCGTGGCCAGCACCAGACCGAACAGGGTGAGCTGATTGAGAGAAAACCCAAAGCCAAGCACCAGACCGAAAGTGCCGATCAGCGCCACGGGGATTGCAATTCCGGGAACAAGGGTGGCCTTCCAGTTCTGAAGAAACAGGAAAAGAATCAGAACAACGAGCACCACCGCATCCCGAAGGGAATTCACCACGCCCTGAATGGACGCGGTGATGAAGTCGGTGTTGTCGTAGATCTTCTCCATCTTCATGCCTACGGGCATCGTCATCTCAAAGTCGGCTAAAACCTGCTTCACGCCATCCGACACCTCCAGCGCATTGCTACCTGAAAGTTGATAGACAGCCAGCCCAACGGAAGGAACTCCCTGGAGATCGGTCGCGCTGACGGCATACGACTCACCACCGAGCTGGACGTCGCCCACATCTCCAAGACGCACAAGGCCACCCCCCTCAGCAGTTCGCACCACCATCTGCTCGAAGTCCTCGACGCTGCGCAGGCGGCCTTGCAGCTGCACGGTGAACGTGAACTGCTGCCCCGTCGGAGCAGGTTCACCACCAACCTGACCAGCGGGTACGAGGCGATTCTGACTGGAGAGCTGGTTGACCACATCGGTCGACGTGAGGCCAAAGCTGGTGAGCTTGTCAGGATCAAGCCACAGCCGAAACGCCAATTTGCGGTTGCCGAAGTAGGTGAGGTCGCCGACGCCCCCCACCCGCTTGATGGCATCAGTGAGCTTTAGATCCAGCAGTCCGCTGATCGTCTCAGCGCTGTAGGTGATCTGGTCAGGATCCTCACTACCAAAGTTGTAGACGAGCAGAATCGAGTTAGACGCTTTATTGACGCTGACGCCGGCCTTACGAACCTCCTCTGGCAGCTGCGGTTCTGCCAGAGCGACACGGTTCTGCACATTGACCTGATTGATGTCACCGTCGGTGCCGCTGGCAAAGGCCACATCGATGGCACTAACACCATCGGCGGAACTATTGGACTTGATGAAGTCCATGTTCTCCACACCGTTGATCTGCTGCTCAAGAACACTGGTGACGCCCTCCTCAACAGAGACGGCATCGGCACCGGTGTAATTAGCCCTGACTTTGACGGTGGGAGGAGCGATGTCCGGGAGATTCTCAATCGGAAGCAGCGGAATCGCAATCAATCCCACGATCACGATCAAGATGCTGCAGACCGTTGTGAGAACGGGTCTGGTAATAAAATTATTGGAGGCGGACATGACTCAGTCGCTCAGTTCTTCACCTTCACGGGCACGCCGTGGCGCAGGCTGAGCAGATTGCTGGTAATCACCTTCTGTCCGACCCTGAGCCCCCTGGTGACGGGATAGCGGTTGTTTTGCAGGGGACCGAGATTGACTGGCGTTTGCAGGGCAAAAAGGGTCGCGGAGGGAATCACGCCACGCTCAATCCCCCGCTTGATCCTGGCCAGGTCAGCCTTGCCAGGCTGTGCTTCAAGCTCCTGGAGTGTTCCGAGACGGAACACAAAGCTCTGACCGGAGGTCTGTGTGACGGCAGCAAATGGAACGGACGGCTCCTGGCGAGATTCCAGCTGAACCCGGGTACGCAACCTCTGACCGTTGCGCAGCTTTCCATCTGGATTGGGGAACTGCGCCATCACCAGAAGGGCCTGTGTTCCGGAGTTGATTCCAGGGTCAACCGACATCACCGAGCTCCTGGCCATCACCTCGTTCCGCCCCGGAAGACTGAGCAACACCGGCAATCCAATCCTGATGCGATCGGCATAGGTTGAAGGCACCTCCACCCTGGCCTCCAGGGTGTTGTTACGAATCAACTTGGTGAACGGGTCGCCATTTCTCACCACATCCCCGACCTGCACGGAGACGTCTGCCACGGTTCCAGCGATCGGTGCCTGCAGATTGCTGTAGGCCAGAGTGGCCTCCTGAGCTCTGACCTCTTCCCTGGAAGCGATATAGATCGCACGCCGCTGATCACGGTCTGAGGCTTCCGCAGCACCAAGAGGCACCAGGAATTCATAGCGTTTCAGCTCCAGCAGATCCTTTTGCTCTTGGGCTTTCAACCCGGCCAGCTTGGCCTGCTCCTGAGCCTGATCAAGGGTCATGAGTAACTGCCCCGGGGTCACCCGATCCCCCTGGGTGATCTTCAATTCAATAATCCGACCTGATGCCTGAGCCGCAAGCTGAACCAGGTCGCCGGACTCCAGCGTGCTCACCGTGTCGACATCATCTGTGAAGGTGGCCTCGGTAACAGCAGCCTGCTGCACTTCTGGAAGAGGTCTCTGCGCATTGCCACCCCTGCCGCAGGCACTCAGCATGAAGGCCGTCAGTGCCACGGGGATGAGGGATTGATTGAGACGCACGGTCAGGACGCAGTCGGGCGCATTATGACGGTGCTCTCGCGTTCAAAGGCTCCACTTGAGCAAGAATCGTCTCACCGGGAATCGACGCCGTGGGCGGACCTCTGAAACAGGATCTGTTCAGCCATCAAGGGGAAGCCGCGCGGCTACGGCAAGCACCGCTCGCCGATCGCCTGCGACCACGCAATCTCGATGAATTCGTTGGGCAGGGAGCAATCCTTGCGGAAGGTCGCTTACTGCGACGAGCCATCTCAGCTGATCGTGTCGGAAATCTGATTTTGCATGGCCCACCCGGGGTCGGAAAGACCACCTTGGCGAGGATTATCGCCAATCACACAAGAGCCCATTTCAGTTCTCTCAATGCCGTGCTTGCCGGAGTGAAGGACTTGCGCTCTGAGGTGAACGATGCCCTTCAACGCCTCGAACGCCATGGGCTCCGCACCATCCTGTTTATCGATGAGGTGCATCGCTTCAACAGCGCCCAGCAGGATGCCTTGCTGCCCTGGGTGGAGAACGGCACACTCAGCCTGATCGGCGCCACCACCGAAAACCCCTTTTTCGAAGTCAACAAGGCGCTGGTCAGTCGGTCCAGGTTGTTTCGTCTGCAAAGCCTGGATCCTGAAGATCTCAGTTGTTTGCTGCAGACAGCGCTGCAAGACAAAGAACGTGGCTACGGCGACCGCGATGTGGAGATCAGCGCTGAGGCCTCTGCCCACCTCGTCAATGTGGCAGGAGGTGACGCCCGCAGCCTGCTCAATGCACTCGAACTCGCCGTGGAGAGCACTCCTAAAAATCACAAGGGTGTGATTGAAATAGACCTCAGCATCGCTGAGGAATCTATCCAGCAGCGCGCCGTGCTCTACGACAAGCAGGGTGATGCGCACTTCGACACGATCAGCGCATTCATCAAATCCCTAAGGGGCTCGGATGCTGACGCAGCACTGTTCTGGCTGGCACGGATGATCGAAGCCGGTGAAAACCCACGCTTCATTTTCCGGCGCATGCTGATCTCTGCCGGGGAAGACGTGGGACTCGCGGACCCCCAGGCGGTGGTGGTGGTCGAAGCCTGCGCCGCGGCCTTTGAGCGCATCGGACTGCCGGAGGGACTTTATCCACTAGCCCAGGCAGCTCTCTACCTGGCCTGCACCGAGAAAAGCAATAGCACCAGCGGCATGTTCGAAGCGCTGCGGCAGGTTCGTGAAGCGCAGCGCCAGGAGGTACCTGCCCACCTACGCGATGCCAACCGCGATGGCGATGCCTTCGGTGACGGCAAGGGCTATCGCTACCCCCATGCTTTTCGTGAACACTGGGTGGCTCAGCAGTATTTACCCAGTGCCCTTCAAGGTGAAGCCTTCTGGGCTCCGAGTCGCCAGGGCTGGGAAGGACAACGTCGCGAACGGATGCTGGAACGTCGTGCTGCTCAGCTGGCAGCATCAGCTGAGGCGGTCGACGAACACCCGCTATTGGTGAGCAGCGGACCGGAGGAACCTCAGCTGGAGCGATGGCTGCAACGGCAACTGTCCTTGGATGGTGAACGCCTGCAAGAGTTGCGACAAAGACTCTGGTCGGACCTCTCATGGCAGCGCACGGATCGCGTACTAATCCTTGGCGGTCGGTCGCTGCTCTGGTCGCTCGATCCCCTTGGAGCCGTTGCCGAAGGTGGACTCACAATTCTCTGTTCATCCTCAACAGAACAGCTACGGCTGGAAGCACAGCTGCAGTTGCTTGATCCACTCCATCAACCGGCCGTCCTGACCGATGCTGCTGAACTAGAGCGACTCAGCCCGGACCACCAGTTCGAAGTGGTGGGCGGGCGACTGCATCAGGCCGATCTCAAATCTCCTGACCTTGAGATGTTCTGGGCCCGAGTAAGCGCCCGCTCGAGAAGCGGTACTCAGCTGAGGGTGTTGCTGAGTGAACCCCAACTCGGACCGGCAGGAGGGCTACTGGAGCTGCTCATGAGCGAAAGGGAGGCGACCAAACCGAGGTCATCGCTGCAGACCCTGGCAGCACTGGAGTCCATCTGGCTGAGTCAGGCAGAACCGCGTCAAATGCTGCTGAGCCAGCTTGAGCGCTGCGGCTGGGTGACGAACCAGAGCAGCTGGCAGGAATCGTTGAAGCTCGCTGTTGAGCCGAGCCTGATCGAACGATGGCTTGGCGAAGACCGCCCCTACCGCAGGGCACTGGAAGAAACCGGAGAAACCAGAGAAACCGCTCTGTCGGAGCTGCGTCACGAGCTGATAAAGCAACGCGGAAAACATCTTCCCCAGAGTCTTCGTCACTGGCGAATCGAAGGCCGACTGGCCTGATCGGCTTCCATCAAAGCCCTACATAAAAAAAGCCCCGGCGATGCCGGAGCTTGAAGAACAAAGTTGATGAACCCGTGAGGGTTCCCAACAATCACCAGAGGCCGCGGACGGGAGCAGCAGCAGGTGCTGGCTCAGCAGGGAGGATCTGGTTGGCCTGCACACATGCGGGCAGGAACACATACCAAGAGAGAAGGGATGTGGACTGAGCACCGTCAAGACCGTCCTTACAGACGTTCTGAGCACCATCGGAGGAGCCGTTGTCGTTGAGACGGAAGTCAACGGGCAGCTGGTTCATGATGCCAGCAGAGGAGATTTCTCCATCAGCGGCGTCAAGGATGATGGCGGAACGAAGGGCGACCACAGCAGTCTTCTTCTTCTGCCAGTAGGGGAAGTAGCTGCGGGTCTGGTCGTCCAGGAACTTCACGCCATCGGCGGAATACAGGAAGCGAGAAACACCAACAAGATCTACGTCGTAGCTCTTGGTCATGCCCTCTTGAATTTCATCAGCAGTCCAACCGGAGTTGTTGATACCTGCTTGAAGGGCGCGGTCAGTAATTTCGCCATCGCTGAAGAACTTGGCGAATGCTGAGGCTTTGGTAGTCCAGACAGCACCACCGGACACCCAGCGCACAGGGCGCTTGGTGCCAGCTTCAGCGGCGACAGCCAGAGTGGAAATGGAAGCGGCGGCGAGAGCGCCGGCTGCAAAACGGGTGAACACGGACGGCGAGAGAAGACGTCTCTTTAATCCTATCGGTAGGAAAAAGAGTTGCCAACAAAATCAGTGCATCAAAAGCGCAAATGAGGACAAATGCGCCTCATAAGGACCAATCAAACAAGACTCATGAATCTCAATGGATGCATGGATCTCGTGGTGAACATTGCTGTTGATTCAGCTGTTGAGTGAAATCCATCACCAATGACATTGATATCGATTGACCTCAACATTGCTCACGCTGTGCAGAGCAGACAATCCTGCAGAAATCTCTTCTCAGCAACGACAACTCCAAAACGCCATTCCCCCTGAGACCGCAACTGTGCAGCCACCTTGAGATTCAATCCTCGGTGCAGGGCACCACAAAAAGTGGAGCTCACCTCCCAGAAGCAGAGGTCCTGCGCCAGAGAGCCTTGCTGCCACTTGATCGCAGCCTCTTTGACCAGCCACCGATCCAGAACCTGCTGTCGCAGTTGCTCCCCCTCCAGTGCCGTCAGCTCGCTCTGCTCAGACTCCGTGAAAAAACGACGCATCAATGCCGCCGCAGCATGAAGCTTTCGGTCGGCACGCTCCAGGTCAACTCCGATGGGCTGCTGAGACCAGCCCAGCAGACAGGCGTCAGCACAGTGGCTAAGGCTCACATAACCCCATTGGTCCAACAACTGTGGTGGAGCACCTGGTGGAGCATTTAGTGGAACCGCAAGAGGGCTAGCAGCATGCAGCGCGGCCAGACAACTGCGCATCCAACCACGCGAAGCCAAATACTGCTGGGAACGGGATGCCGTCAGCCCTGCGGCCCATGCGCGCTCTTGCTCACTCACAACAAGCTGCCCAGCTGAGGCCTCTGGGCCGATCTGCTGCATCCACAACGCAGTTACGCTGCCGCCGACAGTCCGGCTATCCATGACTCTGCAGATCGGCGATCCCGCCCCTGACTTCACACTTCCAGATGAGAACGGTGAGCCCCTCACGCTTTCATCTCTGAAAGGACAACGAGTGGTGATCTATTTCTATCCGAAGGACGCCACCCCCGGCTGCACCAAGGAAGCGTGCAACTTCCGGGACCGCTGGAGCGACCTCAAGGCCCATGGCATCAGGGTCCTAGGGATTAGCAAGGACAACGCCGCATCTCACACCCGCTTCATCGCCAAGCAGGAACTTCCCTTCACCTTGCTCACTGACGAGGAGCCATGCGCCGTGGCCAGCAGCTACGAAAGCTACGGCCTGAAGAAGTTCATGGGCCGTGAGTTCATGGGCATGATGCGTCACACCTTTGTTGTGGATGCTGAGGGCAAGCTTGAGTTGATTTACAGAAAGGTCAAAGCCGATTCAATGGCTGATCAAGTGCTGAGCGATCTGGGGCTGGGCTGACCAGCGTCACCAGCGACTGCATCACAAGATCAGGGGCATGATTCAGCTCAAGCCCCTGGGTCTGCAAAGCCTGCAACAGCAGTGGAGCATCACCGCCGCAGAGCCAAATCGGAGAGGGATCGAGGTCCTGGGCTCGGACAATTAGACCGACAAGACTTTCGATCACTCCCCGGCGCATCGCCTCACACGAATCCCTGGGGAAAGAAGCGCCATCACAGGGATCCCGCCTCTGGTCGTCATGATCTGTCAGCGCCCAAGTACCTGCAGCCATGGCCTGCAACTGCAGCCTCAATCCGGCTGCGAGCCAACCGCCATTGAATGCACCGTCTGCGGTCACGCGCGTCAAGCTGAGCACAGTGCCGGCATCAACAACCATCAGGGGGCCAACCTCTGCTGACTGGGTCCAGGCGCCCCATCCAGCAAGCGCTCTGTCGATGCCAAGCCAGGCCGGGACATTTCTAAGCGGAATCACATCGAGATCGAGACGCCTGTCTGGCCTGAGCACGGAATGATCCGGCACAGGTCCCACTGCCGCCCATGCACAAAGCTGAGGAGAGCCAGCCAACAGCGACAGTTGCGGTTGGGAATGGCTGTAGCTCCAGGCACCGCTTTTCAATTGCTCAGCCCAGTGCCAGCGACTGTTACCGATTAGTAGACAGCGCTGCTCAGAGCGCATGGTCAGATGCCATCGCCCATGACTCCGGGCACGTGAATTCCGCACTCCTGACGCTGTCCGCCGAAGCGGGTGCTGCGGCCTTCAGACTCAAGCCCGTCAGGAGCACTGGAATGCCAGTCGCCCACGGTGGAATAGCCCTGATCGAAGAGCGGATGCTGAGGCAGGTCATGCTCCTGCATGTAATAGAAGACATCCCGATTGGTCCAACGCAACAAAGGGCGCAAAGACAAACGCTCACGAATCGGATCGAGCACGGTCATGGTCTTACGTAGATCAGTCTGGCCGCGTCGCACGCCACTGGCCCAGCAGCTCACTTTCTGCACACGGAGCGCTTCCTCCAGCGGCTCCACTTTGCGGAGATGCAGATACAGATCAAGATCCTGCTCTCGGCCAGTTTCCCAGAGCCTTCCATGGACTGCTTCCATTCGGGCAGGAGACATCGAGGCCTGCGCCACAACGAGCTGAGTGCCAAATCGTTCACAAAGTGTGTTGGCATAGCGATAGGTCTCTGCGGGGAGATATCCCGTATCGACCCAGATCACAGGCACAGTCTCTCCTCCGGAGAGGCGACTGAGCATGTGCAGCAACACTGACGACTGGATACCGAAGCTGGTGGTCATTGCGAAGCCGGAACCGAATCGATTCAGCGCCCACTGCAGACGCTGCAGAGGCTGCATCGGGTCTAGCTCTGAACGCAGGGGATCCAGACCGGCAGAGACCGTCCCCGAATCCACACCACCAGCGGTGCCGATCATGTCTGTGATGCCCTGGCTCATGTAACCCATCCTCCAATGCCGAGGTGACCACAGGTCTGCCTATGGTTTCAACGCGCTCCAGAGAATGCCGTGACTCCTCCTGCCAGCGAGCAAGTTCAACCGATCGTGGTGGTCGGTGGTGGATTCGCCGGATTGTCAACAGCGCTTGCCTTCAGTCGCCTGCATCCAAGACCACCGGTTGTGCTGATTGAACCTCGTGACCGCTTCGTCTTCGTTCCTCTGCTCTACGAATTAATGAGCGGGGAACTGAAGGGATGGGAAGTAGCCCCTGACTATGCATCCTTGCTGCAGGGGCGTGGGATCAGTCATCTGCAAGACCGCGTCAGCGCGGTCGACCTCGATGCCCGCAGCGTCACTACTGGCTCGGGGCGCGCCCTGCAATACAGCCAGCTGGTGTTGGCAACGGGCGCGCAACCCGCGGATTTCGGCATTCCAGGAGTCCGCGACAATGCCCTGAATTTCCACACCCTGTCTGATTTGCAACCTCTGCAGGATCGCTTGCAGGAGCTGCGTCAGCGCCCATCAGGGGCGAACTCCCTGGTGATTGCTGGGGCAGGAGCCACGGGCGTCGAACTGGCTTGCAAGCTCGTGGACCTGCTCAACGGTGCCGCCACAATTCAACTCGTTGAGCTGGGTGATCAGATCCTGCCAAGATCGAAAGCCTTCAACAGAGAGCAGGCCGAGATCGCCCTGAAGAAACGTGGTGTGACCATTCACCTGAACACCAGAGTCGACTTGGTGACAGCGACTTCCGTGACGCTGAGCGGACCACAAGGCTCGCATCAACAGAATCATGACGGACTGGTATGGACTGCAGGCAGTCGCCCAACAATTCCGGACCTTTCTCCCAAGCTGGAGCTCCATCAAGGTCGACTGCCAGTCACCGAATCGCTGCGTCTGCAGGCCTACCCGGATGTTCTGGCTCTCGGAGATATCGCTGTGAATCCCAGACCAGATGAGCTTTCCAGCTGGCCTCATTCAGCTCAGGCGGCCATTCAGCAAGGTCAGTTTGCAGCCAAAGATCTGAAAGCAAAGCTGCAAGGCAGTGTTGAAAAACCATTTGTGTTTAAGGACCTTGGCGAAATGCTCAGCCTTGGCATTGGCGATGCCTCAATCACCGGATTGGGCCTAACCCTCGCGGGGCCTCTGGCCTTCAAGCTGCGCCGACTGACCTATCTGACGCGTTTGCCAGGGCTGTCGCTAGGGCTGCGCGCAGCTGGTGCCTGGCTGGTTGGCCCTTGAAACAGGCTCACCTGGCGGGCAGAACCAGGGGGCTGCGTCCATCACAGCTCAAACAGCTGGAGCGCCTCAGCCATCGTCGTCACCCCGATGATTCCGGCGCTGACATCTTCACGCTGGAACGGCTTGCCCAACTCGCTGTGCAGCTTGAGGAAACGCTGCATCTTTTAATTGACAACCGTGGCGTCTGTCGCCTGCTTTGGGTTGGCCCGCTCGGAGAATCCGATCGGCTGGACCGCCATCTTCAGGGCGGCTCTAGACGCCGCTCCAGGCAATGGCGCCTGGTCAGCTCGCTGCATGGACGCCGCTCTTCGGACCTGGTTCCAGATGGTCGCGATGCGGCAATCGCCCTCGATGTTCAGCCCGATTCTTGGTTGCGGTATCAGGCACTGATGGCTCGCAGTGGGATCCGTTCAGGTGCTCTCTGGGTTCCAGCCCCCAAGGCCGACGGTGGCTGGAGCTGCACTGAAACAGGCGATCTGACAATGCTCTGCTGCAGCGACACCAGTGCCAGAAATGATGCTCCGCATGGCGAACCGTTTCAGGCAACCCATGAGCACACGTCAACAGTGGAGCAGGTACTGCTGCTCACACTCACCGGCACAGACCCAGCACGAAACGAGCGTGAACTAGCCGAACTCGAAGGGTTGACGCGCAGTGCTGGTGCAACAACGGTTGCCGTCTGCCGCCAGCGTCAGGGACAAATCAATCCTCAGACCCTCTGGGGTAAAGGCAAGCTGCAGGAGGCAGCCCTGGATATCCGCAAGCACGGCGCCACGCTTGTCATCACCGACAGAGAGCTCACGCCTGTTCAAGCCAGGAACCTGGAGCGGCTGCTGGATAGTCCAGTGATGGATCGCAGCGAGCTGATCCTCGACATCTTTGCCCAACGGGCCTCAAGCGCTGCCGGCCGCCTTCAGGTCGAACTGGCACAGCTTCGCTACAGACTGCCAAGGCTTGCAGGACGTGGATTGAGTCTGTCTCGGCAGGGGGGCGGCATCGGCACTCGCGGTCCAGGAGAAACCCAGCTTGAAAAAGACAGGCGTGCCATCAGCCGACGCATCGAGCACTTGGGTCGAGAATTGCGGCAGCTGGGAGCACACCGAGCCCGGCTGAGAGAACGACGCCATGAACTTCCCGGTGTCGCGCTGGTTGGGTATACCAATGCCGGCAAGTCATCGCTGCTCAATGCCCTCTGTGATCGCGCGCCGGGAGGACCGGTCCAAGCCGAAAACATTCTGTTCGCGACCCTCGACCCCACAACACGCCGGCTCTGCTTGCCGAGAGCCGGGGCCGCACCCAGGGAGCTCTTGATCACAGACACGGTGGGGTTCATCCGTGAACTGCCAGCCCCTCTGATGCAAGCCTTCATGGCCACGCTCGAAGAAACCCGCAATGCGGACCAGCTCCTGCTGGTGGTGGATCTCGGAGATCCCGACTGGCAGGGACAACTCAAAGCCGTTCACTCCATTCTCGACGGGCTTGGCTGTGAGCAGCCCAGACAGGTGCTGGCCAACCAGATCGACCGATGTCATGGAGGAGCCTTAGAGCGGATCCGTGAACTAGAGCCTGAAGCTCTTTACCTCTCCGCCACCATGGGAACAGGCCTGAAGGGTCTGCGAACATGGCTTGAACAGACGTTCTGGGAGTCCACACCAGAAACTGTCAGCCCACCTGTCACGGAGCCATCAGGCGCACCCCCCAATGGTTGAGCTCAGTGTCGCTCTGCAGAACGGAGACGCTCTGATCACGCTCGCTGTGCTGCTGGTCGCGGTGGCCCTGTTCATCAGCGGAGCCATGGCACCAGAACTGGTGGGCCTGCTCTGTGTGTCGCTACTGATGATCGGTGGCGTGCTGAACCCTCTGCAGGCCCTGAGCGGCTTCGGCAGCCCTGCTCTAATCACGCTGATGGGACTGTTTGCCGTTTCAGCAGCTCTGTTCCGCAGCGGCGCTCTTGATCGACTCAGAGAACTGATTGCATCCGAACGCATCAGGACTCCCAGACGCATGGTGGGATTGCTGACCCTGGTTGTGGCACCGATCTCCGGCGTAGTACCCAACACCCCGATTGTGGCCAGCCTGCTTCCGGTGCTGGAGAGCTGGTGCCAGAAGAGAGGAATCGCTCCATCCAGGGTGCTTCTGCCTCTGTCATTCGCCACACTGCTGGGCGGCACCCTCACACTGCTCGGCAGCTCCGTGAATTTGCTGGCAAGCGACGTCAGCCAGCAACTGGGTTATGGGTCCCTAGATCTGTTCAGTTTCAGCGCCATCGGAGTGCCGGTCTGGCTATCCGGTGCGAGCTACATGCTGATTGCCCCCCGAGCATTGCTACCGGACAGGAGTGAGCCCGATGATCAGCTCAACACCAACCATTCACTCACTGGATACTTCACCGAGGTCACGATCCCCGGCTCTTCCTCTCTTGTTGGGCAGACCCTCCGGCACAGCCGGCTGCAACGTCGCTTCGATGTGGATGTTCTCGAGCTGCAGAGAGGTGGCGAGCGAATCCTTCCACCCCTGGCCGACCGCTGCATCGAGGCCGAGGACCGCTTACTGCTGAGAGTCACACGCGCAGATCTGCTACGACTGCAACAGGACGACACGATTCAGCTCGCCTCTGCCAGTCGTCCTGCCGCAGATCAGCTCGCCATAGCCAGCACCGAACCGGCCTTGTCCAGCGAAGCTGCAAACGGACAGAAGACCGTTGAGGTGCTGCTGCCAGCTGGATCCACACTGGCGGGCGCAAGCCTGCGGGAGCTGCGTTTTCGACAACGACATAACGCAACGGTGCTGGCACTCCGCCGAGGTCAACAGACGGTTCAAGAGCGACTTGGCCAGGCTGTTCTACGTGAAGGCGATGTTCTGCTGCTGCAAGCTCCGCTGGATGCAATCCGGGGACTTCAGGCCAGTAACGATCTACTGGTTCTCGACCAGATTGAAAACGATCTACCCACGATCCGGCGCAAGCCTCAGGCGATCACCATTACGGCTCTGATGCTGCTGGTGCCGACAGTCACCGCCGTCCCGCTGGTTGCCGCAGTGCTTTTGGCCGTTGTGCTGCTGGTGCTGATGGGATGCCTGAGAACAGGAGAGGTGCAGCGGTCGATCAGACTGGACGTGATTCTTCTGCTCGGATCCCTTTCCAGCTTCAGCGTGGCTCTGCAGACCAGTGGCCTGGCCAACGCCATGGCATCCGACATGGAAAGACTGCTGCTGAATTGGCCGTCTTACTGGGCGTTAGTGGTCATTTTTCTCGCCACCAATTTGATCACCAGTGTGATGAGCAATGCCGCGTCGGTGGCACTACTGGTGCCTGTGGCCACACAGCTGGCTCCCTCTCTGAACCTTCCCCCTCAGGCTTTATTGCTCACTGTGCTGTTCGGAGCCAGTCAGTCGTTCCTCACTCCGATGGGATATCAAACCAACCTGATGGTTTTCGGACCAGGGCGTTATCGCTTTTTTGATGTGGCCCGCTATGGGGCCGGTCTCACGTTGCTGATGACCTTTCTGGTTCCTGGACTGATCCTGGCCCAGGCAGGAGGCCGCTGAGCGCATGGCACTCCCCAGGGCTATTCACCGCACTCAGGCGTGGTACCGGCGCCTCACCGTGCCCCAGTTCACCGTCGTAACGGGATTGCTGGTCATCACCATTGGAACGCTGCTGTTGTCGAGCCCACTCTGTTCCAACACGAGTGTCGGACTCTGGGAAGCACTGTTCACTGCGACCTCCGCAGTCACCGTGACAGGCCTGACTGTGATCGATGTGGGCAAGGATCTCACGGTCGTCGGTCAGGGCGTTCTGGCGTTCATGATCCTGGTGGGAGGCCTCGGCCTGATGGCTATCACCACCTTCCTGCAAGGGTTCGTGGTACGGGGCGCTTCCCTGAAGCGTCGCCTGGACCGTGGCCAGGCCCTTGATCAATTCGGTGTGGGTGGAGTCGGCGGCACGTTCAGAAGCATCGCCCTCACCGCAGCAGTGCTGATCATGATTGGGGCTTTTGTTCTCTACAGCTACGGCTTTTCAGATCTTCCTGCGGGCGGAGAAAGGCTGTGGGCATCTTTGTTTCACAGCATCTCGGCCTACAACAATGCGGGATTCGGCCTCTGGAATGACAGCCTCGAGGGCTACCGGACAAATCGGGTGGTCAACGCGGTGATCATGCTGCTGATCGTTCTGGGAGGACTGGGCTGGCGTGTCACCAGTGATCTCTGGAGCAATCGACAACGACTCAAGCGCCGCAATCTCAGTCTCCACACACGACTGGTGCTGAGAACATCAATTTTGCTGATCCTGATCGGCACCTTCGGACTGCTGCTGACCGAATCCCTGTCCAAGGGGCATATCCTCACGACGATGGGCTGGCCTGAACGGCTGATGAGCGCCCTGTTCGAGTCAGTGAGTGCAAGAACAGCGGGCTTCACCACTGTTCCCCTCTCAGAGCACAGTGTTTCCGACTCAGGCCTGTTACTGCTGATGGCCTTGATGTTCATCGGCGCCAGCCCCGGGGGGACTGGAGGGGGAATCAAAACAACCACGGTGGCAGCCCTGATGGCCGCCACCAGATCCACACTTCGCGGTCAGGATGATGTCGTGATCCGTCATCGTCAGATTCCCGACAAAGTGGTGCTGAGGGCCGTGAGCATCACCATGGCGTCGCTGATGTTTGTACTTGTGATGGCACTGCTTCTCGCCCTCACCACCAATCAGAACGGCGAGGAGCCACTCACCTTCCTGGAACTGCTTTT
The DNA here is from genome assembly GCF_900473965.1 of Synechococcus sp. UW179A. NCBI lineage: Bacteria > Bacillati > Cyanobacteriota > Cyanophyceae > Synechococcales > Synechococcaceae > Synechococcus > Synechococcus sp. UW179A. The sequence goes on from NZ_UCNJ01000027.1 coordinate 20,643, forward strand.
CACCTGCATCTCGGCCTTTGCCACGGTGGGGATGGATCTGGGCGTCACCGAACAACTGGGGCGCTTTGGACAGCTGATCTTGGTCGTGGGAATGTTTGTGGGCCGACTGGGGATCTTGCTGCTGCTGAGTGCGATCTGGGAGAGCTTCGACCGAAACCAACTGCAGCGCCAGAATCGGATCGGTTATCCCCGTGAGGATCTCTATGTCTGAACCCAACTCGTTAGGTCTGACGCCATGAGGGACTGGTGGCACTGGTCGCCTGCTGAAGACAGCGACCCCCGCAGCTTCGGAATCGTGGGCGTCGGACGCTTCGGCAGTGCTGTGTGCCGCCAGTTGATGCAAAGTGGCGCTGACGTGCTCGCCGTGGATCGTTCCTCGAGGGCGATCGAAGAACTCAGGCAGCTGGAGCCTTCCATCGAAGCAAGGGTCCTGGACTGCACCGACGAGGAATCTCTCCGCGAAGCAGGCATCCTCGACATGGACACCGTGGTCGTGGCGATCAGCGAACCGATCGAAGCGAGCATCACAGCCACCCTGATCGCCAAAGACAGCGAAGGAACTCGAGTGCGCCGTGTGATTGCGCGTGCCACCAGCGATCTGCACGAAAAAATGCTCAAGCGCGTCGGTGCCGACCGAGTGGTGTTTCCCTCTCGAATGCAGGGCGAGCGTCTGGGTCTTGAACTGGTACGCCCCAATTTGATGGAGCGATTGGAGCTGGACGAGCTCAACTCGATCGAAGAGATCAAGGTGCCGGAACGCTTTGTTGGGCTCTCGCTGCGTGATCTCAATTTGCGTAAAAACTATCGCGTCAATGTGTTGGCAGCTGGTCCTGCTGCAGACCTGATGGTCAATCCACCCGCATCACACCTTCTGATGGAAGGCCACGTTCTGGTGGTGATGGGTTTGACAGATGACCTTCAGAACCTCCCCCGTACCTGACCGGAATCATGCGCGTTCTCGGGCTGATGAGCGGCACCAGCGCCGATGGAGTGGATGCCGTTCTGGCTCAGTTCAGTGGGCAATCGAGCAGACCAAGCTGGAACCTGATTCACAGTGCTTCCTGCCCCTATCCCTCAGATCTGCGCAAGCGAATGTTGGCCATGGCCCAGGGAGAAGCTGCACCTGCAGCGGCCATTCTGGAACTGGCTGAAGCGATCACTGAACAACAGGCCAAGGCGGCTGAAGCATGCGATCCCGAGCGTTCAGCCAGCCTGATTGGCTGCCATGGTCAAACGATCTGGCACCGCCCACCTGAAAACGATACGAGAGGCAAGCGCCGACGTGGGAGCAGCTGGCAAATGCTTCAGGGCCCTCTGCTCGCACACATGCTGCAGCGACCTGTGATTCACGATTTCCGTGCTGCTGACCTCGCTCTGGGGGGGCAGGGCGCACCCCTAGTGCCCATGGCCGATGCTGCGCTAATGGGCAGGATTGAAGGCTGGCGCGCACTGCTGAACCTCGGAGGCATCGCCAACATCACCTTGATTCCCCCGTCACAGGGTCCAGACAAGAAACGCCCCGTGCTCGGCTGGGACTGCGGTCCAGCCAACAGCTTGATCGACCTGGCAATGGCCGTATTCAGCAATGGGCAGGAGCGCTGTGACAAGGATGGAGGCATGGCTGCGCTTGGGCAGGTGATGGATGAGCCGCTAACGAGCTGGCTCAGTGAGCCCTATTTCCTGAAGAGAGCACCAAAGTCGACAGGACGTGAGTTGTTCGGTCGCAAGGATCTGGAACGGAGGCTCAGGGAGCTGCAACCAGCCCGCCCTGAGGACCAGATGGCCACACTCACAGCCTTCACAGCTGCAGTGGTGGCTCAGGATCTGCAGCAGCTAGGCGATCTCGGCCTTCCGCTGCCGACCGAAATGGTGGTAGCCGGAGGAGGCCGCCGCAACAAAACGCTGATGCGGGAATTGCAGTCGCGTTGCCATGGCCTCAGAGTGCGCCCCAGCGACGAACTGAATCTTCCCTGCGAGGCGCGCGAGGCCCTGGTGTTCGCGCTACTGGCCTGGTGGCATCACCGCAAACATCCCGGCAATGCACCCGCCATCACTGGGGCAGAACATAGCTGTGTTCTGGGGGTTCGCGCCGAACCGCCCTAAACCCTGTCAACCGATCCGCAGGTCACTCAGATCAGCTAGGACGATGTAGCCGCAACCGTCTTGGGGCTCCCCGGAGGCGTCGAGGCTGCTGGGCCTCGAGAGCTGAACGCAATCGCTCCGTGGATGTGGGAGCTGACACCACTGTGGGAGCTGACACCACGTCGGAACCGGCCTGTTCCAGACGCTGAACCCCTTGCTGAATCAACACTTTGGCCATGTTGCTGACGGTACGGCACTCCTGTTCAGCAAGAGCTGTCAGCCGGTGACAGAGTTCTTCTGGCAAAACCACCTGAATCCGCGGCGATTTCGGCTTCCCGCTGGATGAGGTTTGGCGGGTCGCCACGAACCGTGAGGCAGAGATACCTAAAAGTGTACAGAGATGCGCAAGGGTAGTATCCAGCACTATGATGACGTCAGTTCACTCCCTGACACGCGGCTCATCACCCCAGGACTGCTCATCAACGATTCCGCCAGGACTGCCATGCCACGTACTACCAGCCAGGCCCCCAACACTCGCCAGTCAGCCCCGCGCAACCGAAGGGCTGCCAGTTCACGTCGATCTCGCCGTGCCGCTGATAACAGTGATGTACTTGTGTCGGCTGTGATCAGCTCTTATCTGCTCACGCACTTACACCATGTGCTGCAGCGAGCTGAATACGGAGCTGTGCAGGAAGGCAGGATGTCCCAGGCGGCCAACTATGCACAACTGCGCAAGGTTCTCTGCATGGATGCACGCAGCATGGAAGATGCCTCCGCATCGGGCCTCAAAGAAGCTGAGCTCGACCAGGCCGCTTAAGAGAGAGCGACGATGGGCGCAAAAGGGCGGTCACAGATAGGGTTTAGCAAGATGGTGGTGCGCCATGAGCAATGCGGCAGAGCTCTACGCCAAGATCGAACAGGATCGAGACCTCACACGCGCCCTGTTCAGACAAGCTCTTCAGAATCCTGAAGGAGCTATTCAGGCCATCTGTCAGGTGGGGAAACAGATGAACCTCCCAGTGACACATGACGAGGTCAAGGGTTTCATCAACGGCCTGGATGACGAGCTCAGCAAACAGTGGCTGGTCAAAGCGAGGGGCGGTCTTTGAGCATGCGGCTGGATTGGCTAGGTGAAGCCGGCAAAGGCAGACGGTCCCTGCTACCACCTCCACCAGCCCAGCTGAAGAACAACCAGTAACTCACCAGAGCCAGCCCTGCTGCCACCACAAGAGCGGCGACTTGCTCTAGCCTTCGCATCAACACAGCTTCTCTCTGTGGGCACAGTCTGCCCACACCCCGACACGAGATGATGGGGGTTCTCCGCGTCTTCGCCGGTGCTGCGACTTGAGCACGTCAGCAAGATCTATCCCACAGGGGAAGTGCTCCGGGACGTGACCTGGGAGATCAAACCTGGCGATCGCATTGGCCTGGTCGGTGTCAACGGAGCAGGCAAATCGACTCAGATGCGCTTGATCGCTGGCCATGAAGAGCCGAGCAGCGGCACGGTCGTTCGCCAGGGGGAACCACGAATCGCATTCCTGCAACAGGAATTTGATGTGGACACCAACCGCTCGGTACGGCAAGAGCTCTTCCAGGCTTTTGGAGAAGCCGCCACGGTGCTGAACCGTCAGCGCGAAGTGGAGGACGCGATGGGTTCTGACCAAGCAGCTGAAGATCCCCACCATCTCGATGAGCTGATCCAGGAGTTGGGACAGCTCCAAAACCGATTCGAAGCCCTGCATGGCTACGAACTGGATGCCCGGATCGACAAGCTGCTACCCACGATCGGCTTCACGCCGGAAAGTGCTGAGTGCCTGGTCGGAGATTATTCGGGTGGATGGCAGATGCGTATCGCCCTGGGCAAAATTCTTCTTCAGGACCCAGATCTACTGCTGCTTGATGAGCCGACGAATCACCTGGATGTGGAAACCATCCAATGGCTCGAAAGCTACCTGCAGGAGCAGACAGCAGCCCTCGTGGTGATCAGTCACGATCGAACCTTTCTTGATCGCGTCTGCAACCAGATCGTCGCTACCGAACGGGGGATCTCCAGAAGTTATCTCGGTAATTACACAGCGCATCTAGAGCAGAAGAAACTGGAGCAGGAGGCGACGCAGGCGGCCTTCGACCGTCAGCAGAAGGAGATCGCCACCCAGCAGGCCTACATCGATCGGTTCAGGGCTAGTGCCACGCGAAGCACCCAGGCCAAGAGCAGGGAAAAACAGCTCGACAAGGTGGAACTGGTTAACGCTCCGGTCGAAACCGTTGCCGGACCGAGTTTCCGGTTTCCTGAAGCACCCCGCTCCGGTGCCCAGGTGGCTGTGATGGAGAATCTCACCCATAGCTACGGCGACCAAATCCTTTTCCTAGGAGCGGAACTGGAGGTGGAGCGGGGTGATCGCATAGCTTTTGTCGGGCCGAACGGAGCCGGAAAGTCCACGCTTCTGCGACTGATCATGGGAATGGAGTTACCGGACGAGGGCTCGGCTCGGCTCGGTGAACACAACGTGATCGCGCGTTATTTCGAACAAAACCAGGCAGAGGCTCTGGACCTGGGCAAAACAGTGGTCGACACCATGTTTGAAGCGGTACCGGACTGGACGCAGACCCAGGTGCGCTCACTGCTGGGCAGCTTTTGCTTCAGCAACGACACCGTCTTCAAAGAGGTCGGCAAGCTCAGCGGCGGCGAGAAGGCACGTCTTGCATTGGCCCTGATGCTGCTCACCCCCTGCAATCTTCTGGTGTTGGATGAGCCCACCAACCATCTCGACATCCCAGCCAAGCAAATGCTGGAAGACGCTCTTTGCGCCTACGAGGGAGCGGCACTGCTTGTTTCTCACGACCGGTATTTCATCTCCCGTGTTGCCAATCGCATCGTTGAGCTACGGGATGGAGAACTGGTGCTTTACCGAGGCGACTACTCCTATTACGTCGAAAAGAAAGCCGAAGAGAAGGAGGCCGCCGAAGCCGCACTCCGCCAGGCGCAACAGGATGCGAAGAGAAAGGCCAAACGCGAGAAACAGAAAGAACGGGACGCGAAACGGAGAAGTGCGGCTTGAGACCAATGCGGTGGCGTGCAAGACGAAACTTCACGAACAGTTAGGCAGGAAGACTTATTTCCCTTTACCCGCTCGGAACGTGTGCATAGGCTGACATTACCGATCCCGGCACTCGATGAGAAACCATGAAGCTCAGTCCGCCGGTATCCATAACGTCAACTTGAACAGCGCCAATCCAACAGGCGAACATGAGCAGACATGGGATGCCGTTGAAACCTATTTCGAGTGCATAACCACATGCTCTCTGGATGATGGTGAATGCATCACACGCTGCGTTGAGCAACTGAAGGATGCAGATGACGCCTGACCCAGATCAGGGCATCTTCAGAGCGCTCATTTCAACGGGCCTCACCGTCACTGGCAGTTGCCTTCCCTGGCGCTGCACGCTGAGAACCAGAGGCTGACCAACACCGCTGCGATCAATGGCTGTTACGACCTCAGCTGGATTACGCACTGGCTGGCCAGCCACTGACACGATGACATCGTTGACCTGAAGGCCGGCCAGAGCTCCCGGACCACCAGGCATCACCGAGCGGACAACTGCGCCGGGGGGCACGGTCCCACCAGGCTTTGATGCAGGAATCGTCGAGAGACCAATCCCAACCATGGGGTGACTGGCTCGTCCCTGGTTCACCAGCTGCGAGGCGATCGTTCTTGCCCTATTGATCGGGATGGCAAATCCGAGGCCGGCGCCGGGGCCCGAGCGCACCAATGTGTTGATCCCCACCACCTCGCCGGCAGAATTGAGCAAAGGACCACCGGAGTTCCCTGGGTTGATGGCCGCATCGGTCTGAATCAGATCCAGACGCTTGCCCTGGATACCGAGCTGGGAGACGTTCCTATTGAGGTTGCTCACGATTCCCAGGGTGACGGTGTTCTCAAGCCCGAAAGGATTGCCAACAGCAATGGCCCAGTCACCAACTCGCAGTTGATCCGAATCCCCGAGAGGAGCGGTCGGCCAGAGTTCATCTCCCTGGAGCTTCACGACAGCGAGGTCGGTCACCGAATCCTGGCCGACCACCTGGCCGGAAACTCTTCTTCCATCAGGCAATCCCACCATCACCCGATCTGTGTTCTCAACAACATGGGCGTTAGTCAGCACCAGTCCCTGGTCATCGAAGATCACACCACTGCCCTGACCACGTTCCACGCGAGCCCTCGGAGCAGCGGAGCCCCGCAAACCAAAGAAGCGCTGAAAGAACGGATCCATCAGCAGTCCATCAGGTAAGCCCGATCCACCAGCTGTCCGAACGGTTCGCTGCGTTTCCAGTGTGACCACCGCAGGGCCGCTTTTGGCCACGGCCGCTGCCACAAAGGACTGAGCCGACAGACCAGCTGAAGCTGAGACCTGAGCTGCCGCCACAACACTCCTCTGTGGCAAGACAAGACCCATTGGAGCTACAAGCGACAGCCCCATCATCAGCGGCAGGACCCGGCGGCCAACACGCGTAACCGGAGCAGGCTCCTTAACAGAAATGAACGGTGCCACAGCCATGGAGAGGGCGACGACGAATTTCGAGAAACAGACCTTAATCAGGGCAATCCACCGCGGATAGGGGGGATCACCATTGATTCCATGACCAGATGCAACCAACAGTGCGCCCTGAACGAGCACAACTGGGCAAGGAGTAGCGATGATGGAGTCAAGAGAGGGTGTGTCCCAGCTCGACAACCGCCGTCATCCCATGATCAGCAGTCTTTTCCCCCTGATTTACGGACTGGTCTTCCTGGCCCTGCTTTGGCAAGCCTTCCGGGTGATGGGACGCGGGTTCAGCGCAGCAGTGCGTTCTCCAGGCGCGACTAACACTCCTGCTGACCGAACCGGCAAGGTGACCATTCACCCTGAACTCCTGGATGGTGATGGCCGATTGACCGAGGAGGACCTGCTCACCGTTCGATTCAGTGGTGAGGACGAGACTGGTGAACCTGGCGTGCGCCCTAATGAATAAGTTAGGAAGGAAAGCTTCGTGGCAGCACGACTCGGACTCGTAGGGGGAACCTCCTGGTGGATCAAAGAACACGGATTGTTGCCGCGGTGATCAAGTCCGTGAAACTGCCTCCCCGCTTTCGCCTGCGTCTGCTCAAGGAGGATCCCGTTCGTCTGGAACTCAGCCTGACTCCCGCCTACGGCAAAGATCCAATCCAGGTGGGGCTGGTTGAATCACTCGACTTGGTCGCCAGGCGCGACCGAGAAGGGCGTATTCCCAGGGATCTTCAGGGCACCTGGGACTGGACAGTCAGGCATGGCCAGGTGAGTACCGGTGGCTGGAACCCTTACCTGAAAGAAGCCCTCCAGACGATGTTCGAAACTGGACTGCCAGCGATTGTCTACGAAGAACTCACCGGAGAGGAGTACCACCCGGTAGATGGAGCTCGCCACGTGCGTTGACCCCCTCAGACAGCAGCGCCGGACCTTGTTCGCCATCTTGCTGCGTGTAACGCCGTGCCAACGGATACAGCCAAGCCGGCCCACAAGGAGCTAAAAAACTTCCGTCAGGCCTTTAAGGATTTCTTCATGGCCACGCTGAATCACCGCAGTGCACCGCTCATCAAACTGCTCACTGCAATGGGAGCATTAACCAGCATTTTGCTGCTGGGGATTCTCAACTTCATCACCTGATCTCGATCGTCGCCCTTGGGTTTATTTCCCATTGATGATCTTCTGACTGAGCTCTGCTTCCGACTGCACAGCTCAGGAATCCTGATCCTTCAGGCACCACCGGGTGCAGGCAAGACCACTCGGGTTCCTCTGGCATTAATGGGGGAACTGGTCAACGCGCCGCGAGCAGAGGGCCGCATCCTGCTGATTGAGCCGAGACGGCTGGCTGCCAAAGCGGCTGCAACTCGATTGGCTGAGTCTATCGGCGAACAGGTTGGCGAGCGCGTGGGGTACTCCGTGCGCAACGAGCAGAGACGCTCAGACGCCACGACCATCGAAGCCATCACTGACGGGCTATTCCTGCGGCGTCTTCAGTCACAGCCCGACCTGCCTGGGGTGGAGATTGTGATCTTCGATGAATTCCACGAGCGACGCCGCGACAGTGACGTTGCCTTGGCACTTCTGCGGGAAGCAAGACGCTTGCTGAGGCCTGATCTGAAGCTGCTGCTGATGTCAGCAACCCTGCAGCTAGAGGAGCTGAGTGCCCAGTTCGATTCTGCTGAAACGCTCACCAGTCAGGGAAGAGCCTTCCCGGTGGAGACCCGCCACTGCCAACCTCGCAACAAAGAGCTCCTCGAAACGCATGTGCTGCGAGTCCTCGAGGAGGAATTGATCGAGATCGAACACAGACGCCACACTGGTGATGCCTCCCCTGGGGTCCTCGTCTTTCTCCCCGGTGTGCGTGAGATTGAACGATGCCGACAGAGGCTCATGGGAGTGCCGCGTCTGCAGAACTGGCAGGTGCTAACGCTGCATGGCCAGCTCTCCCTCAAACTGCAGACCGAAACACTCAGGTCCTGCGACAGGCGCTGGTATGGACGCATCGTCCTGGCGACATCCATCGCAGAAAGCTCTCTCACCCTGGATGGCATCCGTCTCGTGGTGGATGCAGGACTCAATCGCCACACGCGTTTTGATCCAGGCACCGGCATGGAAAGGTTGGTGACGGTGCCAGCCAGCATTGCCAGCGCAGATCAGAGGCGGGGACGAGCGGGTCGGCAAGGACCAGGCCGCTGCGTGCGGCTTTGGTCAGCATCTGACGAGCAACGCCGACCAGCGCAAGACCCTCCGGAACTGCAACGGGCAGATCCACAACCCACCGTGCTTGCCCTGGCGCAGTGGGGTGCTGGCCTGGGTGAAGACCTCGACTGGCTGGAACCTCCACCCAAACCACTATTTCAAGAGGGGCAGCAACAGCTGAAGCAGCTGAAACTGCTCACGGATCAGGGGCAGATCACAACCTTTGGGCAACAAGTGGCAGCGTTCGGCATGCACCCAAGGTTGGGGCTGATGTTGATCCAGGCGAAGCGTTGGGGACTGGAGGCACTGGCCTGCGATCTGGCGGCGCTGCTGAGTGATCGGGATCTACCCGGCAGCCGTGATGTCGGGTGTGACATCGGCCATCGCCTTCAGCGCCTGAGAGACACATCGCGGTTCAATCGTCATGACGGTCTCGGAGGCATGCGCCAGCAGAGCAGGCAATGGCAAAGACAGCTCCAGTTACTCAAGCCATCAACGGTGCGGTTGGCCCTCAACGAGCCTGAGGATCTCTCTATCGCGCGGCTGATCGCCACTGCATTCCCCGAGTGGCTCGCCCTGGCACGACCTGGACGACCAGGGGCATTCCTACTGCGCCAGGGTCGCGGCGCAGTAGTACTGATGTCAGACCCCCTAAGCAGCGCCGAGGCTCTGGCCATCGCCAGGCTTGACCTCAAGGAGCGTGACGCACGCATTCGCCTGGCGGTTCCCATCAGTCGGCACTTTCTCGAAGATATGGCCTCAGAGCAGGGGGATTGGCGTGAAAACGTTGTCTGGAATGACAAACAACAGGGAATACGCGCTGAGCGAGTCCTGAGCCTTGGTGCGATCGAATTGCAGCGACAGCAACTGCCACGCCCATCAGCCGATCTCGTGAGCCATGCGTTGCTGCAGCGCCTCCGCGACCATGGCCTCGCACTTCTCCCCTGGAACGAATCCTGCGAACAGCTGCGTCGGCGCCTTCAGATTGCCCACAGCTACTTGGGGAGCCCATGGCCGAATCGCACTCTCCAGAAACTGCAAAATGCTCCTGAGCTCTGGATCGGAGAGGCCAGCCTGCACTGCAGCAGCTGGCAGGACCTAGACAGCGGCGACCTGATCGAAGCATTGTGGAGTGAGATCAGCTGGGCACAGCGACGGGAGCTTGAAACACTGCTTCCCGAGCGGCTAATGATTCCCAGCGGCAGAGCAGCCAGAATGACTTATGGGGATGACGAGGCAGTGCTATCGATCAAGCTGCAGGAGATGTTCGGCTGCAGCCAGGGACCAATCCTTCTCAACGGAGCCCTACCGGTGACCCTTGAACTGCTCTCACCAGCCGGCCGGCCTTTGCAGCGCACCAAGGATCTTGCAGGCTTCTGGACCGGGAGCTACAAGGACGTTCGCCGTGAAATGCGCGGTCGCTACCCGAAACACCCATGGCCGGAGTCGCCGATGACAGCGGCTCCCTCTAGCAAGTCGAAGAAGTGGTCGTAATGTCGCATTCACGACAGGCAACAAAACTCCATTGTTTGTTACATTGGTTGAAGTCACGGATCACGACCCATGTCTGACAACGCATCCCGCTTCGGCTTCGTCAACTTCGCTGAAACCTGGAATGGCCGCCTGGCCATGATGGGCTTCGTCATCGGCCTGGGTACAGAGCTGCTCACAGGCCAAGGCATCCTGTCCCAGATCGGCCTCGGTTGATCGCGACAGACCGCACTCAGAGCCATTAGGACTCACAAACCCCATTGGCCTTGCCGATGGGGTTTTTCAATGCCTGCAGTCGTTGCGAGAGAGTATGCAGAGTTGACCTCTGCCCTTGCCCCGTTTCTTCGCAGGCAACCGCCGCGATGGTGCCAGGTTACTGAGCAGTGCCCTGGTGTTTCTGTCGATAGGGCTGACCCAGCTGGACCATCAATGGGGACGAATCCTCAGCGTGATCGCTGGTGCTGTTTGCATCTACTGGGGTTTCGCCTATCGCCGCCTTGATCGCTAACGCCATCCCCAGTTACTCCGTCAAGGAGCTCAACAGCGCGGTTGGCTCACTGCTCGAACGTGGTTTCGCCCCCCGTTTTCTGGTCCAGGGAATTGCGTCCCGCCCCCAGGTCAAAAAAGGGCATCTCTGGATGAACCTCACCGATGGGGAGGCAACCATCACGGTGGTCTGCTGGGCATCGCGTTTAAACCAGCTCGGTTACGTGCCTGCAGACGGGGATGGCATCACGGTGGTGGGGAAACTGAATTTCTGGGCAGCCCGGGCCAGCCTCGCCGTACAGGCCATCGACATCCGCCCGAGTCTCTCCACGGTTGAGCGGCGCTTTGAAGCAGTCAAAGCGCTACTGACAACAGAAGGGTTGATTGATCCAGCAGCACGAAAACGCCTGCCGTTAATCCCCAAGCGAATTGCTCTGTTGACGAGCGTGCCTAGTTCGGCCTTGGCGGACATGCTGAAGACGGCCAGCGAGCGATGGCCTCTGGCAGAGCTGCTGGTTGTTCCAATCCCTGTTCAGGGCGCCGTTTCTCCACAGATCTGCGCAGTCTTAGAGCAACTCAACCAGGCCTATCCCTACTTGAAGCTAGATGCTCTGGTGCTGGCCAGGGGAGGAGGCAGTCGGGAGGATCTGATGGTTTTCGACGATGAGCAGGTCTGTCGTGCCATTGCAGCGTTCTGCTGTCCTGTCGTGACAGGGCTGGGGCACGAGGACGATCTCACCGTCGCCGACCTGGTGGCTGATCATCGTGCTGCCACGCCCACCGCAGCGATCGTCACCCTTTGTCCAAGTCGAGTCTCAGCCCTGCAGACAATCCAGCAGCAACGTTTGCAGTTGATGCAACAACATCAATGGCGTTTTAAGAGAGAAAAAGAGCGGCTCCAGCAAAGGCATCAGATGCTTCAAAGTGTTCAACCGCTCACCGTGCTGCAGCGCAGCCGCCAGCAGTTGCGTCAACGGCAGCAGCTGCTCAAGGCCCTCTCACCAGATCGCTGGTTGACCCGGGGTTTCGCCAAGGTGATGCAACGAGACGGAACGATGCTGGAGTCGGTGAATCAAGCCAATCCCAATGACGATCTGGTGATCCATGTTCGCGACGGACAGATCGGTGTCACGGTCCAATCCGTTCAGACAAACTTGGATTAACACCTCATTCCAGAGAAAAACCTCTGCTTGGGACTCCACTCCCCTATCTGTCGATGCCGAAGAAATCCCAAACAGTCAAGAACGATCCACAGGCGACTTGGCGCAAGGATGCTGAAGCACTGAACTACGAGGAGGCCCTCCAGGCACTCGACCTTCTCTTAGCCAAGCTTCAGGATGAATCCCTACCGTTGTCCGAGCTTCAGAGCAGTCATCAACGGGCGGAGATTTATCTGAGTCGATGTGAACAACTTCTTAGTGAAACAGAACAGAGTGTTCTTCAACTTGATCCTGAGACATTGACCACCCAAACCTATGAGCAGCGGAACGATGCGTAACGTTCTGATCTGGAGCTATCTGTTACTGGCCTTACTGGGTGCAGTCCTGCCTTGGCAAGCCAATCTGGAATTCATTCAGGCAGGATCGGGAACAGGGTTTGATCTCAGTGGCTTCATCAGGGACGCCAATCTGACTGCAGCATCACGATCCCTCAGCCGCGATCTGATCATCGGCGCCACTGCGTTCACCATCTGGATCACCATTGAAGGGCGCCGTTTGCAGATCAGAGGCTGGTGGATCTCCTTAGTGCTGTGCGTCACCGTGTCGTTTGCCTGCGGAGGACCATTTTTTCTGCATTTGCGTGAACGTCGTCTACTTGAGCTGGAAAAAGAGAATCCAGTTGTCGATCAAAACAATTAATGGACCAGCCAATCCAGGCGCACCTCAGCTATCAACATCTTCCGCCGTGACATCAATCGTGACGGAACTAGCAGGAGTGGAATCATTTTCAGCCTGCGATCTGGAAGCCTCAGCTGGATCGACTGTTGAGAATGCAGACCCACAGACAGCACAGACTGGGGTTGCTTGCAAGGAGGCTGAACCGCAGTTGGGACAAACCTGCATTCGGCTTTGCAGCACCTTCCAGCCAATCCAACCCAAACCACCAAGAATCACAGGAAGCGCAAGCAGGACCAGGGCAACTCCGCCGAGCACATCGATCAATGCCCTGCCAACTGGCGTCGGCAGCAATAGCAGCAGGGCCACAAGCCAAACCAGAGGAGGCAGTCGACCCATTTCAACCCAGACCAAGTGACTGATGGATTTCTATGATCGTTGATCCACGTCAGTCTTGGACAGCTTGAAAGAACGGATCACCGCCCTTCTTAATACGCATGTTGGCTAACTCCACACTCCAACACTGTCCGAAATAAATCACAACACCAACCATCCAGATCCATAATGTCAACACGAGAACTCCACCAATAACTCCATAAGCCTGAAATCGCGCTCCCAGCGAAAAAATACTTCGGCTGACAGCAAGATTGAGGATTGTCAGCAAAAAACCGATCAGCAAAGAGCCAGGAATCAGCGGTAAAAAAGGGACTTTTCGACTAGGAAGAAGGAATTGCAGCAACAAAGCCATTCCTGAAAAACCCATAAAAGGAATCAGCAACCGACCAAACTGAATCACCGGCAAATCAGGAAAAATATCAGTCAGCCATGGGAAAGAGCGTGTTAATTCATCAACAAAAGCCGCCGGCACCATTCGCAGATTGGCACTGATTTGATCGACAACGATCAGAAGGCCTATGAGAATCACAACGAAAAAAGCTTCTATTCTCACCCGCACAAAACGATAAGCCTGAGCCCCAAACGGCAAAGCATCAGGCAATGGCTGCAGAACATCACGCCATAAACGGTCCGCTCCACGCTGCAATGTCAAATAAACATTCCCAGCAGTCACCAGCAGAACGGCTGCACCGAGAAGACCAGCTCCAAATCCTTGTGAAACAAGCTTTTGAAGAGTCTGGCGAATAATCTCAATCGCAGGCGGTGGCAGCACACCACTTGCGTAGATCAGAATCTGATCATCCAGGTTTGGCTGCCGTCCAAGCAGCCAGGACGTCAAAGACAATGAAATCAGCAGAATCGGGAATATTGACTGGAGAGTGTAATAAGCAAAAGCTGCACTGAGATCAACACAATCAGAAGATGCCCAACGCAGATAAGCCCTCCACAGAGAGCGGCAAATCTGACGAATCGACAGCATCTTCGCCATGTATTCTGTCAAAGTTATGGCTCCAAACTAGCGCGTCGAGGCACAAAAAAAGCCACCCTCTCCGGGGTGGCTTTCTTCGTATCACTAGCGTGATAGAAA